>CAMTON010000205.1 GCA_947074105.1 uncultured Bacteroidales bacterium | reverse complement strand
CAGATTATTAAACTTAATAGCAAGCGACATATCTCCGACATTGAGATCTATGGTTTGGTTTATTGTTTCACCAGCTATATTCGTCGCAGTTAATGATATACTGAAACCGGCTTCATTATTTCTGAAAAACTCCGAATATGGAGAATCTGCTAAAAATGAAAAAGAAAAATCTCCATTCTTATCTGATAGTACCGTTCCTTTCTCTACTATTATATTCTCATTTCTTATTCGTCTTGCAGTATTATAATATATGACATATTCTATTGATGTATCCGGCATGGGAGCTCCCGAATATGACTTTACATCACCTTTTATATCAACTCTCTCCCCCCACAAATAGTCTGGTTTTTCGCTATTCGCAACAAAAAAGAAGGAAGGACGTTTATATTCCGCTATTTCAAATTCTACGGAAGCATCCGCACAATAGAGTTTATATTCTCCATTCAGTACTGCCATAGGGATTGTAAATTCGCTCCAGGCAGAACCGAATTCATCAGCAATTAGTGTTTTTCCGGAAATAATTTCTCCGTTACTTACGTTAGCAAATTTCACATCTATCTTTCCGGAAGCCAGAGGCTTCTGAACGCCATTATCTGTTGTTGCTCCGATTATCTTAAAATTAATAGTCTGTCCCGGTCTGTACACGGCTCTGTCGAGCAAAATTGCATATCTGTCTTTCTTTTCTTTTGTATTTCTGTTAGAAGACATATATTCTTTGCTGACTTTCTGAAATCTATCTTTACTCTTTACCGGTTTATAGAAAATATAATTTCCGCTCTCTTTTTTTCTTATGTATCTGGCAATTCCGTTATTATCTGTACTGACAGTTTGTGTCAACTCATATTTTTCAGATTCATTTCCCGTTCTCTTTTCTTTAATTTCCTGGTATATCTCTACATCTGCGTCTTTTACAGGTTTGCCTGTCTCTGAATTTGCAATATAAAATATAACCTCATTGTCAGTTATCTGAACTGTACTAAGCAGAGAGCTTATTGTAAAATTCACAGGATCACTTAATGTCGGCTCTTCAGTCCATTCAGCAATCAGAGGATTAATATGACGTTGAGGCTTCAATGAGACTTTATATCTTCCATAATCAAGTTTCGGCAGAGTTATTAAAGTATCTTTTTTACAAAAAGCATATTGCGGCGTAAAATCTATAGTTCTGTCATAAACGGTTTCATCATTTTCATTATTTACCTTGATATTAGCTGATATTATATTCTTATAACTAACTGGCAATTTTATGTCCGTACCGGCAGGGTAAACATTCTTAACTTTTACATCTATTGTCGAATTGTATAATTGAGAAAGAATCATTTTAATTCCGCATAAATATTTATTATTCGGATCACCGTTTATAACTCTTTCAATTTCAGGAATAAGTTTTTCGAATTTGCTTCCCGGATCATCTCCTCCGGTCTCACGTCCTTCCATACGGGAGTTAAGTTCGCTCAGATAATCAGAAAGAAATGGCAGATTCAAAGGATATTCGCTTATGCCTTTCTCCGTTGCAGAAATTACCTTAAGTGGTGAGTCTTTATATTCTTCATATAACTTTTCAATCCGGGAAAAATATATATTATTTATTTTTTCAGCAGTATTCCTTTTTGGTGAGAGTCTGTATGATTTAAATATATCATTAAGAAAATTCAATTTTTCAAGTCTGTACATAGAATATTGAACCTCACGTTTCCCTTTATTTTTATCAAGTTCCGCAATCCTGTCATAGAGCTTTATCATATCATAAAAGTAACCTGTGTTTCTCAGCGATTCTGATTCTGCCATCGGTTTTCCGGAAAATAAATCCTCAACGTCCTGTTCGGTCAAATACCTAAGTGACAAGATATTATCGTTTTCAAACAAATAAGAAGCAAACCTGGCAGCTTTTGATACTATCAGATCCGAGACGAAAGCATTATAATTCACATTATCATTTTCGCCGTATTCACTTATTAAAAAATCGGATATCATTGATGCAGGCATTTCATTAAGAGTCTCTAGATTCTTATATGATGACAGTAATTTCTCTTTTATGAATTTATTTATACAAATATTATTCCATTCAGATATAGAAGTAAGATCTCCGCAATCATAAACTCTTTCTTCATCTGTGTATCTGTAAATATCATATCCGTAAAACACAATTTCAGCCATATAGATATCAGCCAATGATTTTGCGACTTCCGATTTTGCTGTTTCTGAAAACTTCTCAAGTCTTATTAGATATGTTTCAGTTGAGTCTTTATCAATCTCAATTGCTCTTTTCATCCTGTTCAACAAATCATAAAGCTGATCAAGATCTTTATCTTTTTTCAATGGCACAGAAACCGACATACTTTTATTGTTTAAACCCGGCAGGGAAATTATTGATGCAGTAAAAGGAATATTGTGTTTACCGGAATTATCAATAACAGATTTAAGTTCAGAACCGGCAGCATTAAAAAAGAAGAATATCCCAAGTAAGCAGAGTAAAAGTCCTTTCATATTAATTCATGTATTTTTATAACTTATAGCTAAATTATTATAATTAAATGTTTTTCATTAGATAATGGGAATAATTT
>CAMTON010000204.1 GCA_947074105.1 uncultured Bacteroidales bacterium | reverse complement strand
CTCCATTTTTCATAACTATTCATATAATCAGATATTTAACTAAATGAACAGTAACGAAAAAAAATATGATTTAATAATCATATATATTCCAGAGGATCTTAAAACGGGATAATCAACATTTTCCAAATAACGTTTTTATCAACATTATAATGATTTCTATATTTTCATCTTCGCTTATTAAGTTAATTCGATTAAATGACTCCGAATATTTTCAATACATTCCAATACTGTTTTTCATATCTATAATTGAAATAAAAAAAGAGAAGCCGGAAAACTTATATTATTTCCGACTTCTCTCTATCCTGAATTTTATTTCCTTTTAATCTTTCTCGGGATTGTTTATGGCATCCATAATCAAACCTTCCAGCTCCTCAGCCAGTTCCGGATTATCAGAAACCGTACGCTTCGCAGCATCACGACCCTGACCAAGCTTCACATCATTATAGCTAAACCATGATCCACTTTTCTTAACAATACCATACTGTACGCCTAAATCGATAATTTCCCCGCTAAGAGATATACCTTCTCCGAACATAATATCGAACTCTGCTTTTCTGAAAGGAGGCGCCACTTTATTTTTCACAACTTTCACCTTTGTCTGATTTCCGATCACCTCATCTCCATCTTTAATGGCAGTTCCACGACGGATATCTATTCTTACAGAAGCATAAAACTTAAGCGCATTACCACCTGTAGTAGTTTCCGGGTTACCAAACATAACTCCGATTTTCTCACGAAGCTGATTGATAAAGATACATGTAGTATTCGTCTTGCTGATTGCAGAAGTAAGTTTTCTAAGAGCCTGTGACATAAGTCGGGCCTGAAGACCCATTTTTGAATCACCCATCTCTCCTTCTATTTCAGCTTTAGGAGTAAGAGCTGCTACAGAGTCAATAACTATGATATCGATAGCCGACGATCTGATCAACTGTTCTGCGATCTCAAGTGCCTGCTCACCGTTATCCGGTTGTGAAACCAGTAGATTCTCTACATCAACCCCAAGTTTTTCGGCATAAAATCTATCAAAAGCATGCTCTGCATCAATAAATGCAGCAATACCACCTTGTGCCTGAGCCTGTGCTATCGCATGGATCGCAACAGTCGTCTTACCTGAAGATTCAGGGCCATAGATTTCTATAATACGTCCTTTTGGAAATCCCCCAACTCCAAGAGCAGCGTTAAGACCAATAGAACCTGAAGGAATCACTGCAATCTCTTCTACATGATCCTCTCCCATTTTCATAATAGAACCTTTACCGAAGTTCTTTTCTATTTTATCCATTGCCGCCTGCAAAGCTTTCAGCTTATCTGCGTTTACAGCCGGTTTTTGTTTTTCAAATTCTAATTCGCTCATTTATATTATTTATTTTTATTGGATTTCAAACTTAAAGCGACAATATCTGATTTGCCGAGTC
This sequence comes from uncultured Bacteroidales bacterium, assembly GCA_947074105.1. Lineage (GTDB taxonomy): Bacteria > Bacteroidota > Bacteroidia > Bacteroidales > JAUNSR01 > JAUNSR01. The sequence goes on along the minus strand of CAMTON010000204.1, from coordinate 1,154 downwards.
TTTTGTATTTACTTTTTCTATTATATTTTCAATCACTCCGTTTTCATCAATTATAAAAGTCGTACGAACAGTACCCATATACTTCTTTCCGCACATGCTTTTTTCTTTCCAAATTCCGAATTCTTCCTGAAGTTTTATCTCTTCATCAGAAATCAGATTAAACGGCAGCGATTTCTTTTCAATAAAATTCTTATGAGATTTCTGAGAATCTTTACTTACCCCTATAACTTCATATCCTTTTAAACGAAGTTCTTCATATCCGTCTCTGAAAGAACATGCCTCTGCACTACATCCCGGAGTATTGTCTTTTGGATAAAAGTAAAGGATAATCTTCTTTCCTTTATAGTCACTAAGTCTGATTTCTTTTCCGTTCTGATCTACACCAAGTAATTCGGGAGCTCTGTCCCCTATTTTTAAAGCCATAATTTTAAATTATTAATTGTATAACATACATATACAAAAGGCACTTTTCACTTATTCAAAGATACAATTTTTTACCTTGATAAACAAGAAGCTTTTACACTCACCTCTATTAATAATACAAAAATACAAATCGAAATAATTAACTTTAACGACACAATCTGAACCAAAAATTCCGATTTATTATTATCAGTTTACATACTAATATTATAAATAGAAATAAAGTTGAATTTAACCAAATATATCATTATGAATAAAAACTATCTAATAATTTTCTTGTCATTACTTTTAATTATTACTTCATGTAAAAGTTCAGACAAAAGCAATCCTGAGAAAAACAACAATATAATAGAAATGACAATTGAGCCGGAGACCGGATCATTTTACGGTATAAACCCACGTCACCCGATAGAATGTATGCTTGTAAAAATAAAAGGAAGCAGCGAAATCAAACAAATCAGAATGAACGATATCAAAAACTTCAAATATGAAAAGGGATACGAATGGAAAATAGAAGTTAAAGCAGATACTCTGAAGAATCCTCCGGCAGATAAATCAGCAATAGAATATACATTGATAAAAGTAATATCAAAGAAAAAACAAAAGAGTGCCGGTTAAAGCACTCTTTTATTTTTATCATGAAATCAAAAAAATCCTGATTACCGTAAGATAATCAGGATCTTTAAAGTTGCGGAAGCTGGACTCGAACCAACGACCTTCGGGTTATGAGCCCG
>CAMTON010000203.1 GCA_947074105.1 uncultured Bacteroidales bacterium | reverse complement strand
TCATATATAATAATCCGTCATATCGATAATACCCGCTCTCAGCGCATACTTGACCGCTTCATGGACATTATTGATTTCCAGTTTCCTGAATATGTTTTTTCTGTGTGAATTGACGGTATGGAAACTCAGGTTTTTCTGTGCCGCAATATCTTTTGTCGTTTTTCCGAGAGCTATCTCATGAAGTATGCTTCTTTCTGTAGCAGTCAGTTTATCTTTTACTTCATCACTCTTTCGCGCAGTGCCGTATTTAAGAATAAGTTCAGCTGTTTCGCATAGATAAGCTGTATCGCTGTCGGCAGATAATAATGATTCAAGCAATTGCTCACGGGAATCCCCTTTCATCACAATACTTACGGTAGGATCTGTCGCGGTGATCTGTCTTATGAACTGTTCTCCGAGTTCTTCAGAAAAAAGCACCCATGAAGTGCCGGGTGCGGATGCTTTGACAATCAGCATCTGATCCATGGAAATGAAATTGAATAAGGTGTAATCCACAATAACGATAGCATTCGGATAAAGTCTGATCTTAAGCTGAAGATCCTTCATCGATATGGCGTTAAGAATGGTCGTGGCACCAAGTTCGGCTTTTATGAAAGTCGCAATACCTATTGAAGTAATATATTGATTGTCTGCAATAATAAAAGTTCTCATAACACAGCCGCTTTAGAAATACACTACAAATGTATTGACTCCCACGCTAAATTCATATACCACAATTATGTTATATATATATTATTTTAATATATAAATCATAATTAAAATAGATGCTATTATCTTTTTTTGGTGTTTAAACGCTTAATAATAAGTGAAATAAATAAAGTTTTGTTTTTGCCATACTTATGGTATTTCTCTTTTTTTACCTCCCTCATATCTTTGTATCAGAGTTAATTATAAAATAAAAACCAATGACTATTAACATTAACATATCAGAAAACAAAGCAACGATGATGCAGGCAAACTGTGCATGCTGTTGTCGTATGCGTAAGTTTATGAACATGTGTATGAGTATGATCTGCAAATCATCATAATCCTATTTGATATCCGATTATATAAGAGCTGCAGAATTTTAAGTACCGGTCAAAATTCTGCGGCTCTTTTTTATTGTCTAACCTGTATTCAGATTACTGAGATGAGAAAATACATAATATATGAATTCCGAATGCGCCGATATAGTCCTTTCTGAGAATTGAGGCAGATGCCCATAGAGGCCTGCCGTGTTTTTACTTCTAAAAAATAAATTATGAAAAAGACAATTACTTTATCGGCGATAATAATCCTTTTATCAGGCATCTCTTTACATATGAATGCTCAGGATATAACATCGCAAACGGCAAAAGAGATAATACCCGCAATAAGATTCGGGAATAACATATCCGTAAAATTCGGAGGTTTTGTGAGAGCTGAATATTATGTCGACAGCAGGGAGATGGTTGGAGCCGTTGAAGATCTTTTCGGTTTTTTCCCGGAAAACAATCAGTACGGAGCTGACGGTAAGGATCTGAATGATGTTGTCAGACAAAACATCTCCACTCAGGCCACAAGATTTAATACTCTTATAACCGGTCCCGACTTTCTTAATGCTAAGTCAACAGCATTTATCGAATATGATTTCAGCGGTGGCGGAAATGTAAACCTGAGGCTGCGCCAGGCATGGATAAAACTTAACTGGCAAAGAGCGGAAATTCTTATCGGAAAGACATGGAATCCTCTGTCTGAAATACCGTTCCCTTCAGTTGCCGGTCTTCACACCGGAATCCCTTTCCGTCCTTTCGGAAGAGGTGATCAGTTGAGGTTTACATTCAATCTTTCTCAGAAACTCAGTCTTCTTCTGGCGGGAGAATATCAGAGCGAACATAAAAGTCCGATTGAAAGCAATGCAGCCTCTGATGTGAGATCCAATCCTATACCTGAACTTCACTTTCAGATCAGGTATAAAAGTAAATCTTTCTCATCCGGCATTATAAGTGAATATAAGACAGTCAGACCTGCGACAAAAACAACAGGCACACTTGGAACTTTTAAAGCAACGCAGACAATATCGTCGTATGCTCTGGGTCTTTACTGGGATTATAGAATCTCGCTTTTCAATATCAAGGGTAGTGCCCTGTATGCTCAGAATCTGAGTGAACTTTTCCAGCAGGGAGGTTACGCGGTAAAGACACTTAACACGGAAACGGGAGCAAGGACATATTCCCCTTCGGAATCGGTATCGGGATGGGTGAATCTGGTTTACGGAAGGAAATGGCAGGTAGCACTTTTCGGAGGATATCAGAAGAATCTCGGCTTCACAGACAATATACTTTCCGACGGAGCCTTTTTCGGAAGATGGCAGAATGTGGCCTATATCTACCGTATAGCACCTTCAATTAAATATTCCTATAAACAATGGCAGTTCCAGCTCGAAGCAGACTATGACGTGGCAGCCTACGGAACTGTGGATTATGCCGATAAGGGCAAAGTCAGAAATGCCGAAGAGGTTGCCGGCGTAAGAGGAATATTCGCTACCACATTCTTTTTCTGATAATTATAAAATCAAATTATTCAACTCTTTAAAAATAAAATTATGAAAACAAGAGATATAAAAAACAATGCCTTTCTTATTATTTCGGTATTGTTGACAGTGAT
>CAMTON010000202.1 GCA_947074105.1 uncultured Bacteroidales bacterium | reverse complement strand
ACTTCAAAATTTGAATGGAGATGGAGCATTCCGCTTATTTCCATATTTCTTGTTGCGGCAGATTTTGCCTATTTCTATTCACTTAGCTATCAGGATGCTTTGATTTCCATCGTTTCTCTTGTAAGAAGAAGTGGCGTAGTCGTTTCATTCATTGCCGGATGGCTGATGTTCAAAGAGAAGAACATTGTTTCAAAAGCATTCGATTTGGTACTGGTTATTATAGCTATGGCATTGCTTTATTTCGGAACTATGCATTGATATTTTATTAAAAGAGACAAAAAACGTAGAAATATTCATTTTAAAAACTTTGCATAGTACGTATTTTATATATTTTTGTGCCAATTAATTATAGTTTATAACTAAATGAAGGGTTATTCCTTACATTTTAAATATGAGAATGTGAATTTTGCATGTTTAATACTTATTCTTATAAATATATTGTATGTTTAGAGAGAATAATTTAAATCTGTGAAAAACAAAAACTAATATATTATGAAAAAAACTATTGAAGTTGGCAACCGTGTCAAAACAATGCGCGAAGACAAAAAACTTTCGGTTGAAGATGTAGCGGAACGTACAGGTCTTTCTGTAGTTCAGATAAAAGAAATAGAAGATCAAAATATTCTGCCTTCACTGGCTCCTCTTATTAAAATCGCAAGAGCTTTATCAGTAAGATTAGGAACATTCCTTGATGATCAGGACGGTATGGGACCTGTGGTTTGCCGCAAAGGTGAAAATATGGAACCATCACTGAGCTTTACCTCTGATAATCTTGACAACAAAAAACATATGGCTTATCATTCGCTTTCAGGATCTAAAAGCGGACGTCACATGGAGCCTTTCTTTATCAATATAGCTCCTAAAAAGGATATTGACTTCATCCTTTCTTCTCATGAAGGTGAAGAATTCATTCTTGTGCTAGAGGGAGGAATTGAAATCAATTACGGCGAAAACGTATATACACTTAATACCGGCGATACAATTTATTACGATTCTATCGTGCCCCATCTTGTAAGAGGTACAGATGAATCAGGAGCTAAGATAGTAGCAGTTATTTATACACCTATTTAATCTAATATTACATTATGCAGTTATTGGATAAGACGCTGGGTGACTGGCTTGAATATTGGGCGGAAATCCAACCTGACCATCAGTTTATAGTTTATTCCGACCGTGGTTTAAGCTTTACATATAAGGAGTTTAATGAAAGGGTGAATGCTCTTGCCAAAGGACTTATGGGAATCGGAGTTAAGAAAGATTCTCATGTAGGTATCTGGGCTACAAATGTCCCTGACTGGAATACGTTCCTGTTTGCGACAGCAAAAATCGGTGCCGTTCTGGTAACCGTAAACACTAATTACAAACAACATGAATTAGAATATCTTGTCGATAATTCCGATTTGCATACTTTATGTATTACCGACGGAACTTTTGACAGCGATTATATCGACATGACTTATAAGATGGCTCCTGAATTTAAGAGCCAGCAGCGCGGTTATGTCGACTGTGAGAAATTCCCTCACCTTAAGAACATCGTTTATATCGGTCAGGAAAAGAAAAGAGGTATGTACAATACTGCTGAGCTTCTTCTTCTTGGTTCGACAAAAAATGATGATATCCTTGTACAGGCACGTAAGGAATTTAATTGTCATGATGTCTGCAATATGCAGTACACATCAGGAACAACAGGATTCCCTAAAGGTGTGATGTTAAGTCATCACAATATCTCTAATAACGGTTATGCCATCGGACAATGTATGCATTTTACTACTGCCGACAGAGTATGTCTTCCCGTACCTCTTTTCCATTGTTTCGGAATCGTGTTGGGAATGATGGCGGTGGTTACTAACGGAGCTACAGCCGTACTTCTTGAAAAATTCGATCCGCTTGTTGTGCTTGCTTCGATACATAAAGAAAAGTGTACTGCAGTTTACGGAGTGCCTACGATGTTTATCGCGGAGCTTCATCATCCTATGTTCGATATGTTTGATATGTCATCTCTTCGCACCGGTATTATGGCCGGATCGCTTTGTCCTCAGTGGCTAATGGAAGAGGTGGTTGAAAAGATGAATATGAAGGAAATTACGAGCGTTTACGGCCTTACGGAGACATCGCCGGGTATGACTCAAAGTCACGCCGACGATTCTTTCGAAGTGAAGACATCAACTGTAGGTCGCCCGTTGCCTCATATCGATGTAAAGGTTATCAATCCCGAAACACTGGAAGAATGTGCTGTCGGAGAACAGGGTGAGATGTGCTGTAAAGGATATAACCTGATGAAGGGATATTATAAGAATCTTAAAGCGACAGAAGAGATAATAGATATCAACGGATATCTTCACTCAGGTGACCTTGGTATTATGGATGAGAACGGAAACTACCGTATCACCGGTCGTATTAAGGATATGATCATCCGTGGAGGTGAGAATATATATCCGCGTGAAATCGAGGAATTCCTTTATCAGATGCCTGAAATCAAAGATGTGCAGGTAGCCGCAGTTCCTTCGAAGAAATATGGAGAGCAGGTTGGTGCATTCATTATCCTTAAAGAAGGACAGAGTCTTCAGGAGAGCGATGTGCAGGAATTCTGTAAAGGAAAGATCTCAAGACATAAGATTCCTAAGTTCGTATTCTTTGT
>CAMTON010000201.1 GCA_947074105.1 uncultured Bacteroidales bacterium | reverse complement strand
CGAGATTCTCCGGAGTGACTGGAGTTCAGACGTGTGCTCTTCCGATCTACAGCTTTCAGAGCTTCGGTTTCATAAACTAGCGGATCAAAACTGAATCTGGTTTTTCCCTGCTCGTATTTCAGTTTCCTGTTTGCAAGAAAATAGATAAAATGAGGAATTTCCTCTTCCATATCTCTCAAAAGGTTGGGATTGTCATATTCCAGTTTCTTTATTTTCAGAACGGCAAAACGATTCTCTCCGTCATCGATCTGCATAAAGTTTTTTTCGTCATTACTACACATCACAAGGTGTATGTGATTGTCAATTTCAATCGGATTCTTTCCTTTTCCTTCATACCAGATTGTGAAACCTGTAGAGTAGTTTTTAATTCGCTCTTTTATCGTTTTTTGTTCTACAGCGACAAATCCTTCATCGATACCTACAATGAGCTTATAAACGAAGTGTGCGGTAAACTGCCCTTTGAATCGGTCATTGTCAAGTATAGCCGCATTATCTTTAAATATCAGTTTGAGAAAATGAAGGAATGTAGATTTACCGGTATTTCTTTCCCTTGACACCGGACAGAGTACAGGAAGTTTCTGAGTCGGATCAAAATAACAAAGCTGCAGCCAGTCAAGTCCGAACTCATAAAGATTTTCTCCCATGGTATTCTCTGAATTAAAAATATGGCGCAGAAATTGTTCTATGTTTGGCCATTCTCCCGGAATCTGATCATGCTCAAGAGAGTTGTACAAATTATAAAATTGAGATTTATGGCCTTCATATTCTATCTCCACTATTCGTCTGTAATTATCCGTATTGCAGGGCAGATTTATGAAAGAATCAAATTTCGGGATATAATCGATCGCATTTTTATTCCCATTAAAATCTCGCGTAATCTCCTGAATCTTCCATGGTAAAAGTTCAAGTGCCGGCTTTTGATTTTTTTTATTCTTATGTGATGACACTACCCATACTTTCTTATAAAAGTCAGTTCCGATCCTTAAATATGACATAGCTTCTTTAAGCCACGCATTAACGACTTTTACGCCGTCCCAGTAATATGACTTTCCTTTATAGATGAAAGCTCGCTCCTGTATTATTGATTTATATTGCTCATAGAAACGTGATTGTCCGTCAAGAAAGAAATGTTTTTTCAATCTGTCCTGCACTGATCCATTCAGAGTTATGCACTGGAACATCGTTTTTTGCCCTGTAGTAAACATCTCCAGTTCCTGGCGCACACTTTCCTTTTCTATTCCTTCAAGAGCCAGCAGATCGTCAAGTCCTTTGGCTGTCTGCAAATATTTTTCATCGACATGACAGAAATAACAGTTCACATCATAAGGACGCAGAAGTTCCACAAAATTGGCTACAGCTGTAGAAAAGCTGTTTAATCTCTCGGATAGATCTTTATTAGCTTCATATTTAATCGAGCGGCAATCAGCGTCCTGAACTATTACGATATTCTTAACTTCAAGTTTCTCAATGATATTCTTCAGATATTCATCGATTTCATTTTTCTGTTTATCCTTAAAGCTGAAAATACCACCGATACCGACAAAATCAAGATCAAGCAAAGATCCTGCAATCGCTTTAAATTCTCCTTCTATAACATAAAGAGTTCTGACCTTCTCTCCTTTAATATATTTCTCCACTATCGACGGCGGAAGATATGTATATACGTCAGATTTAGGCGGCTGCCAATATTTGATTGTTCGCGTCACTCCTTTCCGATCCTGGATCCTTTGCGGAATACGATATCTCAGTCGTTCGAAATCAATAACCTTTTTTCCGTTTAGACACTGGCTGCATTCTCCTGATGGCGATGTATAGGCAATCACTAGGGCATCGCGTTCTTTGTCCGGATGAAATATCGGAACAGAACTCGGAGTACCTTCCCGGTATATCACTCTTTTATTGGTTTCTTCAGTCAGACCTAATTTCTTCAGCCTTTCCTGATAATATTCATTAATCATTGTCACCTGTTTTTACAGCCTTTTCCCGGTTTACAGGAACATAAGACTGATCGTGATTGTCAACTTTGTTTTATTAGCAAGATCTTCGATTTTTCAGAAACGGCAATCCAGACTCCATCTTCCTTTTTTACGAAAAAATTCTCTTCTGCATCATCTATTCTGTCGAAAAACATCTCCTCTGTTGTTACTTCTATTGCTTCCATAATCATATATGATATGTCTTTTTTGAAATAAATCTATGCTAACTGTTAATTAAAATGTTAAATATTTAGTCCATTTTCTCCTTTTTGGCAAAGTGTGTCACTTGATAAATATGCAATAATCGAAGGAGTTCCAGCTTAAATAGAAGAAAAAGAGTATAAATATTAAATCATTCAATTGATTTATACTTAAAATGTTCTTAATAACGGTTTTATCGTTCTCCGTTTTGTCATTTTTCCATAGCAACTCTTAATCTATGTTTGCCTTAAACTTATAAACCCATTTATATGAGTAAAATAAATTTCTCCGGCAAAAAGACGTTATCAATCTTATCTCAGTTAATCACAATATTGATACTTATAAAAGATATTTTGTTACTTATAAATATCTTATTGGATTAAGTAGCAATTTTATTCTTCCTTATCTCAGTTAGGATTTATCCTTAATCAGAAGTAAATAAGATCTGAATTTTTCATTTAGACTTATTTACTTTACCAACATTTCTTCCTGGTATTTTTCAAGTAATCTCTGTAGTAT
>CAMTON010000200.1 GCA_947074105.1 uncultured Bacteroidales bacterium | reverse complement strand
ACGCGTACTTATGTGATGAACGTGGTGATGTTTACATATCTGTTCGGTCTTGCAATATCGCTTGGCAACAGTATTCTTGTAGGTCAGCTTATCGGTGAAAAACGGAAAGAAGAGGCTTTTAAGATTTGTCTTTTCTCTCAATATCTTTCTATAGGCGTAACTACATTTTTTGCGGGTATCATGGCCGGCTTCGGAAGTATGATTCTGGGACTTCTGACAGATAATCCGGAAATAATAAAGCTCGGCGCAATCATTCTGTGTATCGATTTTATTCTTGAGTTCGGAAGATCGGTAAATATGATGATGGTGAATGCTCTCCGTTCTACTGGAGATGCGGTATTCCCGGTAGTGCTGGGACTTATTTCTATGTGGAGTCTTGCTGTGGGGCTTAGCTGGTTTCTGGGCATTAAACTCGGATACGGTCTTATAGGGATGTGGATTGCTTTCACACTTGATGAATGTATAAGAGCTGTAATTCTTTTAAAGAGATGGAAAAGCAAAAAGTGGATGAAAAGAGATCTTATTTCAGTTGAACATAAAGATATAGCAGAAGAGGCAGATCTGAAAACTGCATGATTAAGGATATAAAAAATGAGGATATGACAAACTTTGAATTTGACATATCCTCATTTTATATATATAACGAAATCTGTTATTAAAGTTCCATTACCATTTTGAACTTAGCCGGAAGCGGAGTTTCAAATGTCATGTTTTCACGTGTCATAGGATGAACGAACTGCAGTTTTGATGCGTGAAGCATAAGACGTTTGGCAGGACTTGTTCTTGCGCCGTATTTCTTATCACCTGCAACAGGGAACCCGAATTCAGACATGTGAACCCTGATCTGATTTTTGCGGCCCGTAAGAAGGGTAAGTTCTACAAGAGAATATCTTCCTTTTGTCTTTTCTACACGATATTGAGTGATAGCCAGTTTCCCGTCATGTTCGTTTGTCGAGTAAACATTCATCGCGTTGTTTTCGGCAAGATATGATCTTAATTCACCGACAGGCTTTTCAGGTGTACCTTCAACGATAGCGTAGTATTTTCTGTCAAGCACCATGTTATCCCAGTCTCTCTGAAGAATTGTCTGTGCATTTGCAGTTTTAGCAAAAAGCATAACACCGGATGTCTCTCTGTCAAGACGGTGAACGATAAATATCTTATTTCTCGGATCCTGTCTTTTTACATAATCGCTAAGAAGATAATAAGCTGTATTTTCTTTGTCGCGGTCAGTTCCCATAGACAGTAGACCTGAAGTCTTGTCGATAACGATAATGTAATCGTCTTCGAACATTATACGCATTTTAGAGCTTTTGAAAACTCTGAAAGGACGGTCGAAGTTGATTGAAATTTCATCTCCCGGATTAAGCGGAGTATCAAACTGAGTTGTCGGAGCTCCGTTAATGGCGATATGTTTATGTTTCAGAAGTGATTTTACCGTGTTCTTACTTTTATCATTCATTACGGTAAAAAGAAAATCAAGAAGAATTGTCGGTTCAGTGATCTGATAGCTTCTTATAAGATCAGCTCTTAATTTTCTTTGAGGGCGTTTGCCCTGACTTTTATTATTTCGCATAATAATATTTTAAATATTGCACAAAATTACACATAAATAGAATATAAAACCATAATATAGATTTAAGAAAAGCCATTAAATGCGAAAATCGGGGTGTATTGTTTATAAAGTTATCGAATTAAGTTTTGCCATATTACAAAATAGCTTTAGATTTGCACTGCGCAAAACTTTATAAATAATTATGACAATAAAACATATTCACAAAGTTCATAAAGAAGGTCGAATGATCCTTTTTTGTTTATTTATCATCTTAGGATTAATTGATCTGGCTTTATATTATTTCACGCCAAGACTGCTATTTTACATCGTAACGTTTTTCACGGTAATCGTTTTTCTTCTTGTTGCTAACTTCTTCCGCAGTCCGAAGAGATTTTATCCGCATGAAAAGGAAGATGTCGTTGTAGCGCCTTCAGACGGACAGATCGTAACAATAGAGGAGGTTTATGAAAGTGAATATTTCAAAGATAAAAGAATACAGGTTTCAATATTTATGACAGTGTTTAACGTACATGCGCAGTGGGCACCGATGAATGGCGAGATTCTGGTTTCAAAACATCACAGCGGACGTTTCCTTGCAGCTTACCTTCCTAAATCAAGTACTGAAAACGAACGTTCGACTATTGTAGTTAAGAATGAAAAAGGTGTGGCGATACTTATGCGTCAGGTAGCGGGAGCACTAGCAAGAAGAATCGTGACATATTGTAAAGCCGGAGAAGAAGTAGAGATCGATGATCAGCTTGGTTTTATCAAATTCGGTTCACGTATCGACCTTTATCTGCCTCTTGATGCAGAAATCCTTGTGAAAATGAATGAGAAGGTTACAGGTAATATCACTACTATTGCCAGACTTAAAAAATAAACATTTTTATAAATTTCGTATTTATATAATAGGGAGGATATATTAATATCTTCCTCAATGAAAAATTAAGATAATCTACGATTAAATTATGGCAAACTTTATTATCCGCCATATCCCTAATACTTTGACATCTGCCAATCTTTTTTGCGGATGTATAGCGATAGTATGCGCGTTTAACGGTGATATGATGAACGCCGCTCTCTTTATAGTGTTAGGTGCGATATTCGATTTCTTTGACGGAATGAGTGCGCGATTGCTGAAAGTGCATTCTGATATAGGAAAAGAACTTGACTCTCT
>CAMTON010000199.1 GCA_947074105.1 uncultured Bacteroidales bacterium | reverse complement strand
CAGGCTCACTTTCCATAGGATAATTAGTTGTAACAACTCTTATCTTATAATCACCTGTATGTATATTTTCAGGAATACGACCTCTTATCTCGCCTCCGTCATTTGTATACAACGGTTCAATACTTACAATAACAGGATTTTCAAAATTTCCGTCAATGTCCGACATTTCAAGAGTTACCATGTTTGGTTCTTCATTCAAATTTGAAGGAGACATTGTTCCGCTCAAATCAAAACCAATTACAAACTCCTCATTATCCTCCAGAGTATTCTTGGAGATTGAAGAGATTTCAAGTGACGGATTATAAACAAACAGAAGATCATCGATATAAACATTGTCCGGATTTGAAGAATCTGTAGATTTCCCCGGCTGACTGTTTGTTGTAAATGTCGCAAGGATATACAGTTTTTCAGGATTCAATCCGTCATTTATCATTCTGAACGGAACCGACATTCTTATCCATTCATCAGCTACATTATAATTACTGTCGGCTATAGCTACAGTAAAAGCAGATTCTTTCGCTCTCGGATCCTTAACTGCCTCATCTTCAGTATGAGCTATAAATGATAAGCGCGCAAACATATCTTCACGATAAACTGCCGGTTTATAATTTAGCCATACAGTAACCGAATCCGGCACTCTGCTTCCTATAGACTGACAAAATTCCTCATCTCCGAATATAAGTTTATTATGATTATCATAACTTATCGCACTAGCATTTCCCGCAATAATCTGACCTGTTGTCATATTTCCATTTGCAACTGCCAAAACTACATCTTTTGAAAAAATATTCGCTGAATATATTCCTGATGAGCCAGGTCTTACCTCTTCTGATTTCTGAATCTGAATTCCGGCTGCAAACGAAGCGACGCTTCCTGTTGCAGTAGCAAAAGAGTTCCAGTGCTTTGGTTCTTCGCCTAATTTCTCCGACGACATGGCATCCCACTCTTCAAAGCCTAAATTACCGATCTGAGCACCATAATCATAAAATGTAGAGATTGTCATTTCTAAAGCCTGAAGTGAATAATTTCCATTATCAGCTTTTGACTTTAATGAAACCTCATATTCCGCACCACGTGTAAGACCGGTGATTTCGCAAGATGTTTCTGAAGTAACAATTTCAGTTATAAGGTTTTCTCCATCTTTAAGAGTCAGTGTATATTCAACAGCATCTTTCACTTTATCCCATACAAAGGCCAGTTTCTCATATCCCTGAATATATTCAGACATAACCGGAGTTTTCGGATAAAGTTCTGCCGTACAATTTATTGAAACAGGAATGTTGATATCACAACCTTCATAACCTTCATCTATAACTGTTATATTTCCTTCAAACAGCCCGTAAGTTTCAGGAACAAAAGTCATTATATAACGTGCAACACCCTCTTTTCCTGATTCTTCTTCAGTCAATCTTGAGAAAGTCACATTTTCAAGATCACTTGATAAAACAAGATTTCCGACAGGATTAGAATAATTTATAGAAATAGTATCTGAAATAGTTTCTGTATAAACATCTTCAAATTCCAGATCTTTACCTTCATAAGACAAAGCTTTCGGAAGTGTTATTTTCACAGGTGAATAAGACTGACCGCACTTTCCGGATGTATTTGTAAATACAAATTTGATATAGCGGGTATCTTTTTCAAGAGGATAACTGAAAACCTCAGAAGTGGCATCTACTACAAGTAATTCTTTATATTCTGAATTATCGGCACTCGAATAAACATAAAGTTTATTATGATCATCATTGTCTGAGCATTCAAATGTTGTTCCGGTTGAAATATCCAGTTTAAGTATTCCCGGAATATCACTGAAAGATATTATACCCGTAGCATTTCCTGTCCTATTATCACTATTCCCACGGAAAAAATTCATACCTGTTTCATCAACAGTTATTTTAGCTATATTTTCACCACTGGTCAAATTAAGAAAACCATAATTATTAGGTCTTTCATAAAAACACAGTTGATTCTTTGAGGTTAATTTTAGCGGCAAATTATTAGTCGTATTATTATCTATATCGACTTTTGCAAAAGCATTTATTGCTGTAAGCAACGATAATGCGATGATTGTATTGCGTTTCATTGTACTGTTTACTTTTTAATGATTTTCTTAACAAGCGAATTATTATTATCAGTATCAATTTTCACAATGTAAACTCCATCACTCAATGAAGAGAAGTCAACTACATTTCCGGTCACGTTAGATGATGCAGCGACCTGTTTTCCCTGCACATTATAAATGCTGTAAGCTGTAACATCTGCTCCGGTCACTGCAATTACATTACCGCTTACTGTAATGTCAAGATTCTCTTCTATTTTGTTTATAGAAGCCGCTACTGCCTTTGTTCCGTTGTACATAACCATTATAGGCTGCACTGTTGAAGATTCCTCCGTAGGCATATCTTCAAGAATATCCCATAAAACACGGATTCCAAGTTCTGCTGTCGTAGGAAGCAAAGTACCCATTATCGTAGTCGGGAGTTTTCCTAGCATAAAGTTATCGCTTTTGTCAATAACAGTGCTTGCGCTTGTGATATTTCCAAGATTGTCGATCTCAACATTTTCAACTCTGATATCACCGACTTCCATAACTAAAGGACTTGACGGATCTTCACTCAGGTCAATCGCAAAATCCTTAAGCAGAAATATGAGTTTATCATTATCTGCTTCTGTGATGACATTTACGTTTTCTTTAGAAGACACGAATTCATAAGTTACAGGGTCTTCTGCACGATTCTCAAAAAAGACTTCAAGCTTACCTACATAAGTACCCGCCACGTCATGTACTGTAATGTCAGCTTTAG
>CAMTON010000198.1 GCA_947074105.1 uncultured Bacteroidales bacterium | reverse complement strand
TAAAAGCGGAGAAAGAATCAGTAATAGACCTGAGCGGTAAATGGAACTTTATTATTGACCGGAATGACGAAGGTGAATCTCTCGGATGGTTTAACACCACGGAAACTGATGATTCTATTATATTGCCAGGATCAATGCCTGAGAGAGGAAAAGGTGACAAAGTGACTATAAACACCAAGTTTACAGGCAGTATATACGACAGCTCTTTCTATTTCAATCCCGCAATGGAAAAATACAGGAAAGACGATAATATTAAATTCCCCTTTTTTCTTACACCTCAGAGATATTATTCAGGGGCAGCATGGTATATCCGTGAAACTGATATTCCTGACAGCTGGAAAGGCAAAAAGATATTCTTATCCCTTGAGCGTCCTCATATAGAGTCTACAGTATGGGTAAACGGACAGAAGGCCGGTTATCGTAACTCTCTTTCCGTAGCTCATGAATATGATCTGTCGGATTATATAAAACCCGGAAAAGCGATAATTGCAGTAAGAATAGACAACAGAATGCAGGATGTGAATGTCGGTCCTGATTCCCATTCAATAACAGATCAGACACAGGGGAACTGGAACGGAATTGCAGGAAAAATCGAGCTTAAAGCCTATCCTGAAATTCATTTTTCAACTGTTAATGTTTTTCCGTGTATTGAGACAGGAAATGTGACGGTAAAGATGATTTTGAATTCTGAGAAAGATATAAAAGCTTTCTTTTCCGTTTCCGCAGAAAGTTTCAATTCACCTGATATTCATACGATTCCGGCTATTAGATTTAATCATAAACTGAAAAAAGGTTTCAATGAAATAGAAACAACTCTTAAGATGGGAGATGAATTCCTTTTATGGGATGAATTTAATCCTGCCCTTTATCATCTTAATGCTTCTGTAGAAACCCGTTACGGAACAGATGAACGAAAAATCAGATTCGGAATGCGTAGTTTTGAAATCAGAGGTAAATGGTTTTACGTAAACGGCCGACAGACAATGCTTCGCGGTACCGTTGACGGTTGCTGCTTTCCTCTTACCGGATATCCTCCTACCGATGTTGAGTCATGGATAAAGATTTATTCTAAATGTAAAGAATTCGGACTTAATCATATGCGTTTTCATTCTTACTGTCCTCCTGAAGCAGCTTTTGAGGCTGCCGATCTTGTCGGGATTTATATTCAACCCGAAGGTCCGAGCTGGCCGAACCACGGTTCATCACTTGGAGACGGCAAAGCTATTGACAGATATCTTCTTGAAGAAACGATAGCCATAAACCGTAATTATGGTAATTATCCCTCATTCTGTATGCTTGCAGCAGGAAATGAGCCTTACGGAAGATACTGGGTGGACTGGGTAAGCGATTTTGTGGATTTCTGGAAAAAGGAAGACTCAAGAAGAGTTTATACAGGTGCTTCAGTAGGAGGGGGCTGGGCATGGCAGCCTAAGAATCAGTTTCATGTAAAAGCAGGAGCCAGAGGTGTCAGCTGGAAAAAACGTCCTGAAACAATTTCTGATTTCATTTCTAAGATTGATACGGTGGGTCAGCCTTTTGTTTCTCACGAAACGGGACAATGGTGTGTTTTCCCCGATTTTGATGAAATAGAAAAATATTCCGGAGTCAATAAGGCCGGTAATTTTGAAATATTCCGTGACCTGCTATCAGAAAACGATATGTCCGATATGGCACATAAATTTAAAATGGCATCCGGAAAACTACAGACATTATGCTATAAGCATGAAATGGAAAGGACGTTTAAAACTCCTGATTATGCGGGATTTCAGCTTCTTGCCTTAAATGATTATTCCGGTCAGGGAACTGCTCTTGTCGGAGTTCTCAATGTGTTTTATGAAGAGAAGGGATATGTGACGGGAGAGGAGTTCCGGCGTTTCTGTGCTCCTACAGTTCTTCTTTCCAGAATTCCGAAATTTACATATCTGGCAGGAGAGGAATTTTCGGCTGAAATAGAAATATCCCATTTTGACAAATTACCGATGACAGATGCCGTTGTAGAATATTGCCTTAAAGATGATAAAGGAAAAGACGTCATATCAGGGACGGTAAGAAGGGGTGATATACAGACAGGACAATCTCATCTTGGAAAAATAGAAACAACATTACCTGATACAGAAATTGCAAAAAGGTTATCTCTTATTCTTAAAATAAAAGATACGGATATTGTAAACGAATGGGATATATGGGTTTATCCGAAAGAACCATCTTTAGATACAGGTGATGTGTATGTAACGGATACGCTGGATGATAAAACAATAAAAATACTCGAGCAAGGAGGTAACGTTTTGCTTACAATTGCAGGAAAAGTATCTTACGGTGATGGCATAAAGCAATTTTTTCAGCCTGCTTTCTGGAATACGTCATGGTTTAAGATGCGTCCTCCCCATACTACGGGCATTTATGCTTATGAAGATCATCCTGTATTTGATAATTTCCCTACATCATATCATAGTGATCTTCAGTGGTGGGAACTACTGCATAATTCTCAGGTTATGCTTTTAAGTGATTTTCCTGCCGGATTCAGACCCTTAGTTCACAGTATCGATACATGGTTTCTAAGCAGAAAGCTTGGCCTGCTGATAGAAGCTAATGTTCTTAACGGAAAACTTATAGCAACAAGTATGGATATATCATCTGACCCTGAAAAACGTATTGTCGCACGTCAGCTAAAACACTCTATATTAACTTATATGAATTCAGAGAGTTTCAAACCGGCGGATAATGTCGGAACAGAGATGATCAGAGATCTTTTTATAAAAGATACACCTCCCGTTAATATGTTTACAAAGGGAACTCCTGATGAGCTGAAACCGAAATTTATGACGAATCCGTGATATGACTGAGTAGAAATAACAAGTCTCCTCTTTATGGAGATAAGCTTATTAAAATATATAAG
>CAMTON010000197.1 GCA_947074105.1 uncultured Bacteroidales bacterium | reverse complement strand
TTCTACTACTTCATATGTTTTTACTCCCGGAAAGTCTTGCTCAATAGTTTCATATGTATCTCTTAATCCTTTTAAATAGAGATGCTGTTGAGTCCTGAATAATATCAGAGTAGGAACATCACATTTGAACGACCATTTACCGGCCTTGTCGAAATCTGCGATTCTTTCTTTGAATAATTGTGGTGAAAGGTGGTGTAACATAATTTTTTATTTATTGATATAAACTATTTTCCTCTGTGGTCGCCACAGAGGAAATGATTCCTTATATAGAACATTGATGTTGAATAATGGTTGAATATTGATGTCTGAAAAAAGAACCTCATCATTAATCCCGGAAACCGGATTAATGATGAGGGATAATAAAATATATTATAAAAAAATCCTAACCTTTATGACGGGTTTTATTTATTGATCATGCTTTCTTTTTATAGTTATCAAGGTTTACATGGAACAGATATGATTTAAAGAATACTATAGACAATACTGCCATGATTGTTATGAATATTGCGGCACACCAGAACGGGAACATCTGTGAGTGGTCATGGAATGCGTCTTCAATAGCCGTAAATACGAACGGAGCTCCCGAACATGCAACATAATTGGTAGCAAGGATAAAAGACAGATATTGAGTAGTCTTTTTAGGAGTAGGAGCAAGGAACGTAACTTTTGTATATATGAAAGGCTGAACGACTCCATATCCGAATCCGGCTAAAATTGCCGAAAGGAAATAGATGAATGTGGTGTGGGAGATAAGTAACAGATAAAGACCTACGCCGAAGATTACGAATGCTATGAACATTGCAAGATGTTTGAAGCCTCTTACGAACTGCGTAAGAAGGAAACCTCCTAATGTAACGCCAAGATAGAATATGGATGTTATGATACCTACTTCCGTACTGCTTGATATACGGAACGGAACGTAATAAGTTATTACAAGATTACCTACAGTAGAGAAGAAATAAAGCAGAATAAGACCCCACAGAAGTGCAACATGATGTTTGCCCGTGAAGTGAAGACCTGAGCTCTGGCTCTGTGCATCATTTTCTGCGGCTTCCTTAGGATCTTCTATTGCATGTTTATCGATAAATTTGGTTGACATGAACCCCATCAATACCAACGGAATAATAGGAACCATATATACGATGAAAGGAAGATGCCAGTTGATAGAACCAAGCCATCCTACAATTACTGTAGCTATGATAAGAGTGAAGTTCGCTACACCTGACTGGATACCCATCATGCCCATCCTCTGCTTTCCTATAAAGTATTTGGCTAACAGACCGTTTGCTATCGGAACAATAAGACCGCAACCAAGACCAAGCACACAGCTGACCCAGATAAGAGTGATCATTGAGTGTGCGAAGAAGTATATTATAGAAGATGCAAGAAAAATTGCAAGACCAATGAACAGCAGCCCTGTCTGACTCTTTGATTCGGCAAGTTTACCGGATAAAAGTACGAAAGGTATTACTACGAAGTTAGGAAGAATAGACAAAAGCTGTATCTCAAGATGACTTGCTGTCGGAAAAACCTTGGTAAGGTCGCCCATTAAAGGAGAAATCGCCATCCCGGGTAGGTTTACAGCCAGTGAAACTGACAATATCGCTATAAGCGAAATGAATGGGAATTTCCCATGTCCGGAATCTACATATTTCATATTCTATATAAAATTTGATTAAAGAAAAACTTTTTACATAATAACACGGCGAATCGGAATAAGTTTATAATTTATAATTTTCATGTTTTTAAGGATTAATAAAGTTTAAATATTAAAAATCAACATTTTAAATGTTTCAATGTTTATTATATAATTATTAATCAAAATATAAACCGAAATGGCTGCACCAGACAAAACAACTGAAGAAAAAGCTTCCATACTTATAATTTATACAGGAGGTACTATCGGGATGGTAGAGGATCCTAAGACAGGGTCTCTGGAACCGTTTAACTTTGAGCATCTTGTGGATCATGTTCCCGAACTTAAAGATGTCGGTCATCTTTATTCTTCAATACAATTTGATCCGCCTCTTGACTCTTCTCAGGTAGGCCCGGAAGACTGGGCAAAGATGGCTAAGGCAGTTGCCGACAATTATGATAAATATGACGGCTTCGTGATACTTCACGGTACGGATACAATGGCATATACGGCATCGGCTCTGAGCTTTATGCTTGAAAATCTGAATAAACCTGTTATCGTCACAGGTTCACAGCTTCCGATAGGACGGTTCCGTACCGACGGAAAGGAAAATCTTATAACTTCAATAGAGATAGCTGCAGCAAAGAAGAATAATATTGCCGTTGTACCTGAGGTATGTATATGCTTTCAGGAATATCTACTA
Organism: uncultured Bacteroidales bacterium; assembly: GCA_947074105.1. Lineage (GTDB taxonomy): Bacteria > Bacteroidota > Bacteroidia > Bacteroidales > JAUNSR01 > JAUNSR01. The sequence goes on along the minus strand of CAMTON010000197.1, from coordinate 593 downwards.
AGAGGCAACCGCTGTAAGAAAGAAAATGCTGATTATTTCCAGGCTTTCGAGACTTTCAATTATCCTCCTCTTGCTCATATAGGCGTCGAAATAGAAATAGATGAGGATGTAGTCTATAAACCGGAGACAGTGAAGCCTCTGATACCTCATTATGCAATGGATCCTAATGTGATAGTGCTTAAGATACTTCCGGGCATTTCTCCGGCTATACTTAAAGGTATGCTTTCGATACCGGGACTAAAAGGTGTGGTTATGGAAACTTTCGGAGTGGGTAATGCGCCTAGTTTCGACTGGTTTATCGAAATCCTTAAGGAAGCAACATCTAAAGGAATCGTTATTGTCAATGTTACACAATGTATGATAGGTTCGGTAGCTATGGATATCTATGATACTGGTGAGGCTATGCTTGATGCCGGTATAATCTGCGGATATGATATCACGACAGAAAGCGCTGCGACAAAGATGATGTATCTTTTCGGAGCAGGATTCTCTTCTGATAAGGTTAAGGAATATATGCAGTGCTCTCTGATAGGCGAGATGACTATTCATAAGACTACGGAGAACTGATGAAAGAAAAAATCGGTATTAAGGTA
>CAMTON010000196.1 GCA_947074105.1 uncultured Bacteroidales bacterium | reverse complement strand
CGCAGCGCTCTGAAATCCATTATTATCACATCTCTTATTTTCAGTGCCTTCCATATTGATTTTTATGGTTTTCTTCCACGTTTTATAATCGGCGGATTGTTTTTCGGTGCCGTATACTGGTGGACCGGAACTCTTTGGGTAACAGTGTGGGGACATTTCTTTTATAATTCCACCTATTATCTTTTGTCTTCATATTTTGAAACGAATTCCGATATTTACCCGAATATTGAGGATTATAAATATCCTGTCTATATTTATTTTATAAGCACGATCTTGTTTTTTGCCTCTCTAGGATGGTTTTATTATAAAAATAAAAGCCGCCGGGAGTGCAAGGAGATAGAACATGAACAACTCTAAATACTGATATTAATTTTTTAGACATGAAACACATTAACATTATCTTTTTAATGCTGATATCCGCATTATTGCCGGTAAGCGGCAGACTTTATGCCGATACTTATAATATCGATGTCAGCGCTGATGTAGCCGGTGCATTTCATAGTGATATGAAACTTGGTACTAATCTGTCGCCCAAAGGAGATTCTCTGGGACTTACAACAAAATATTTTACAAAAAACGGTAAACCGTGGTATCCTGTGATGGGAGAGATGCATTATGTCAGAATTCCTGAAAGCGACTGGGAGGATGAGATCATTAAAATGAAGCTTTCCGGAATAGATATCATCGCTACATATGTGTTCTGGATATATCATGAAGAGAAGCAGAATGAATTCGACTGGGAAGGAATACGGTCGCTGAAGAAGTTCGCTTCATTGTGTACAAAACATGAAATATATCTTTTTCTGCGTGTCGGCCCATGGTGTCACGGAGAGGTGAGAAACGGCGGTCTGCCCGACTGGATCATGAATCTGGAGGGAGGCATAAGAAGAAATAATCCTGCTTATCTTGATTATGTAAGGACTTTTTTCAGAGAGATAAACCGTGAGTCGAAAGATAATTATTTTAAAAACGGTGGTACCATTATCGGAGCTCAGATAGAAAATGAATATCGTTTCAATAATGAAGCCGGACTTTCTCATATGCTTACTCTTAAAGAGATGGCAAGAGAGGAGGGAATCGATGTCCCTTATTATACTGCTACCGGATGGCCCGGTTCAGATGCCCGTCAGAGAGAACTTCTTTGCGTATGGGGTGCATATCCTGAGGCTCCGTGGAGCAAAAGTATCCGTAAGCTTCCTTTGTCGGAGAATTACGTATTCGGAGAACTTGGAAATGATAAGAATATAGGAGTCGATCTTTTCAGCGAGCATGATGTGGCAAAAGCAGAAAATGCTATGTATCCTTATGCCACTGCGGAGATGGGAGGAGGTAATCAGATCACTTATCATCGTCGTCCGGTGATTGAAAGTGATGATGTTACTGCTCTTTCTTATGTCAAGATAGGGTCGGGGGCTAATCTGATCGGCTATTATATGTATCACGGAGGGTCTAATCTGATAGGAAAGTATTCTACTCTTCAGGAGTCGCGTGCAACAAAATATCCTAATGATTACCCGATAATAAGTTATGATTTCTTTTCCCCTATAGGTGAGTGGGGGGATTTGAGGGAGTCGTATCACGGGTTTAAGAAACTTCATCTTTTTCTTAATGATTTTGGCGACAGACTTGCTCCTACTAATGCTTTTTTTGCGGATCGACACAGTAAGAATACTGCTGATACCGATACTTTAAGAATGGGGATTAGGGCAAAAGACGGAAGCGGTTTTATTTTTATCAGTAATTTCCAGAGGTCTCTTCAGACAAGAGATCATCATAATGTCAGATTTAATATAAAAACTCAGGCCGGAACGGTTTCTTTCCCTGAAAAAGGAATGAGTATCAAAGCAAACGAACAGATGGTCCTTCCGTTCAATATGGATATCAACGGTGCAAATCTTGTTTATTCCACAGCTCAGCCGCTTTGTATTCTTAAAGGAAAGATTCCTACTTATGTCTTTTATTCTTCCTACGGAACAAGCGAATTCTGTCTTGACTCGGATAATATCAAATCTCTTTCTGTAGATGAGGTAAAAGTAAAGAATAAAAAAGGCCGGTATGTCTTATCTGTTACTCCTACGATAAATCATAAGATTTCATTTATGAATAAGTCAGGCAAACGATGTGATATACTTGTTCTTACGGCAGAAGAAGCGATGAAAAGCTGGAAACTGCAACAGCAGGAGCAGGATCTGCTTTGTCTTTTTGACGGTGAAATCGTGCATGAAAACAATAAGATTAAACTTCGCCGTTTCGGTGATGAAAGATTTGATTTTGAAATTTATCCTAATACGAAACGTGTAAATGTCATATATTCAAATGTAAAGGAGAAGAAGAACAGGGTTTTCAGAGAATATAATATTCTTATGAAAAAAGTGGTACCGGAAGTGAGATGTACCAAATATGAGAGCGGATATGGGTTTAAGAATCTGAGGCCGGAACTTCCTGAAGACAATCGTCTTGTAGAGGTATCAGAAACTTGTCCTGGACCGCGTTATTGCGTGAATATGGATACACATGATGAATCCACTTACTGGAAAATCTATACTAAAGGTATCTCAAGGGATGTAAGCGATATTAAGATATCTATTGATTATCTTGGTGATACGGGTTCGCTTTATCGCGACGGAGAACTTGTAGCTGATGATTATTATTGCGGTCTTCCTTTTAATGTAAATCTTAAGAGATTCGGAATCCGGGAAGATGTCTCTCTGCTTTTCCAGGTCTTCACACCGCCTGCCGACCATAAGATATTTATGGAAAATAATGCATGGGAAAGATTGAAAGAATCTGATAATCTTGTAAAATCTGTAAGGGCTATTCCTCAGTATGAGGTTCAGATAAATATTGAGAAATAAGTTTTAATAAAAAAATGGCACAAAAGTCAATTGCTTTTGTGCCGTTTTACTTTATGGAAATTCTGCTTTTATAAAGGTTGTTGTACCTCTCATTTATAGCATTTCAGTGTTACTTCTTAAG
>CAMTON010000195.1 GCA_947074105.1 uncultured Bacteroidales bacterium | reverse complement strand
TATCATTTTACTATTCAATAAGTTGAGTTAATTGATATTTTTAGATATATTTGAAGGTTTATTAAAAAACAAGCCTTCAGATTGAATATTTATGCTTATTACTAAGATGTTATGCAGTCTGAATTATTATGCTTTCCCTGAAAGGATAAAAAATATAGCTAAACTCACTTATAAACTGTCCGGATTAAGCTGCGAAACTTTATTGCGGACAAATGACATGTAATCTTTTTTATAATGAATAAAATTGTTTCTAAAGAGTATTTCTCGGATAAGGTTGCAAAACTTGTTGTGGAAGCTCCTTTGATTGCAAAGGCGAGAAAGGCGGGACATTTTGTGATTGTCCGCACAAAAGAAAAAGGAGAAAGAATACCTCTTACAATAGCATCATCTGATATTGATGCCGGAACCATAACTCTTGTCGTACAGGCCGTGGGCAAGACTTCTCAGGAACTTATTGATCTTAACGAAGGTGATTTTATCCAGGATGTTGTAGGACCTCTTGGTAAGGCTACACATATAGAAAAGTATGACAATACCGTGGTTTGCTGCGGTGGCGGAGTAGGTGTGGCACCTCTTCTTCCTATTGTTGAAGCTTTTCATAAAGCGGGCAACAGAGTTGTTGTGGTTCTTGCCGCAAGAACTAAGGATCTTGTGATTCTTGAGGATGAGATGCGTAAGATAAGCGATGAAGTGATCATTATGACGGATGACGGATCTTACGGAAATAAAGGTCTTGTCACTCAGGGAGTAGAAGATGTGATCAACAGAGAGAAAGTAGATCTTTGCGTCACTATCGGTCCAGCTATTATGATGAAATTCGTTTCCAAACTTACTGAAAAATATAATGTTCCTACAGTTGCGTCGCTTAATACGATTATGGTTGACGGAACAGGGATGTGCGGTGCATGCCGTATCACAGTAGGAGGAAAAACAAAGTTCGTTTGTGTTGACGGACCTGAATTCGATGCTCATCAGGTGGATTTCGATGAAATGCTTATGAGACTTAATTCGTATAAAGAACTTGAGAAATAATTTTTATTTATGGCGACTATAGAACAACTCAAAGAAGAAAGAGCTCAACAGTGGAGAGAGGATCTTCGTAAGAGTATGAAAAATAAAGAACGCACGGATATTCCCCGTGTAAAAATGAATGAACTTGATCCGGCATACCGTATTACATGTAATGAGGAGGTAAACTGCGGTCTTACAAAAGAACAGGCTCAGACTGAGGCAAAACGTTGTCTTGACTGTGCTGATCCTTCATGTATCAAAGGTTGTCCGGTAAGCATCAACATACCGAAATTCATTAAGAATATCGAACGCGGTCATTTCGAGGATGCGGCTCAGGCTATTAAAGAGACAAGTTCTCTTCCTGCAGTTTGCGGACGTGTTTGTCCTCAGGAAAAACAGTGTGAGGCTCAGTGTATTCATCTTAAAATGAAAAAACCTGCTGTCGCTATCGGTTATCTTGAAAGATTCGCTGCGGATTATGAAAGAGAAAACGGATTGATGAAAGTTCCTCAGATGGCTCCTGCCAACGGAATTAAAATAGCAGTCGTAGGCTCGGGGCCAGCCGGTCTTGCTTGTGCCAATGATATGGCGAAGATGGGTTATGACGTAACGGTTTTCGAAGCTCTTCATGAGATCGGAGGAGTACTTAAATATGGTATTCCTGAATTCCGTCTGCCTAACGATATCGTTGACGCGGAAATCAATATAATGAAACAGATGGGTGTTAAGTTTGAACCTAATGTCGTTATCGGAAGAACTCTTTCTTATGATGATATGCATGAGATGGGATTCAAAGGTATATTCGTCGGGTCAGGTGCCGGTCTTCCGAGATTTATGAATATCAAAGGAGAGAATCTTATCGGAGTGATGTCTGCTAATGAATATCTTACGCGTATCAATCTGATGGGAGCTGCAAAAGCTGAATGTGCTACGCCTGTACTTAACGGAAAGAATATCGCTATTATCGGTGGTGGTAATACGGCAATGGATTCTGTCCGTACTGCAAAACGTATGGGTGCTGAAAGAGCAATGATAGTTTACCGCCGTTCTCTTGAAGAAATGCCTGCGCGCCAGGAAGAGATTCACCATGCTATGGAAGAAGGTGTAGAGTTCATGACTCTTCATAATCCTATTGAATATATCGGTGATGATAAAGGACATGTCCGCCAAATGGTGCTTCAGAAAATGGAACTTGGTGAACCTGATGCTTCAGGACGCCGTTCACCGGTAGAGATTCCGGGAGCAACTGAAACAATCGACGTTGATGTAGTAGTGGTTTCAGTAGGTGTTTCTCCGAATCCTCTTATTCCAAGTTCTATAAGCGGACTTGAAGTAAGCAAATGGGGAACCGTCATAGTTAACCAGGAAACGATGCAGTCGGATGTAAAAGATATTTTTGCCGGCGGAGATATCGTTCGAGGCGGAGCAACTGTTATCTTAGCAATGGGTGACGGAAGAAGAGCAGCCGAGAATATGGATAAATATATCAAGTGGCAGGAATAATATTCTGATGAATATTATCGCCGGTCATTTCGAAAATAAGGAATAAACAAATATAATCAGTAATATAAGAGATATAATAAATATCAATTCAACTGATAATATTATTGCTATAATACAAATTAATGCCTCCGTAATATTGAACGATATTACGGGGGCATTTTTTATTTTCTTTCCCCTTTAGAACTTATCACTTATGATTTGAATAAAATAACCTTCTGTTTTGTATGAATTATTACATAAAACAGAATAATTTTATGACAAATTAATATATATGAGATTTATCGTATATAAAGCAAAAGATAAAATATATGACAGACATAATTGAAAGATATAATATGTAATGCTATCTATAGTTTTTTTTTACTTTCCGGTTTTGCGAAAACTAATAAATATACGGAGCGAATTATAGAGACAATCTGATATAATATATAATATGTGAGTTTTTCATTATAATAAGTAATCAAGTTTAACTTAGATTTAGACGTTATTGATTTAGCAATTGTAATCTTTCATTATAATAAGTATTCAAGTTTAACCCAA
>CAMTON010000194.1 GCA_947074105.1 uncultured Bacteroidales bacterium | reverse complement strand
TATTTCTTGAAAAGCAGGGGCTGATAAAGATAAAGGATGATATAAATCCCGCTACCGCATCAGAGAAAGATATAATTGAAAATCCCTATAATCTTGTCTTTGTCGCTGTCGATGCCGCACAGCTTCCACGCACTCTCGACAGTTCGGAACTTGCAGTTATAAGCGGAAATTATGCCATATCCGCAGGCATACGTCTTTCCACCGCGATAGCAGGAGAGAGTCTCAGTCCTGAAACAGAAAATATAGTTGCCATACGCACCGAAGATCTTAATAATGAATATGTAAAAGATCTTATATCTGTCATAAGGTCGGAGTCCTTTAAAGCGATAAATGAAAATCCGGAATATGATTTCGCAAGCTTTCAGCGTCCGGCATGGTATGTCGATCAGTGGAAAATAGAAAACAGATAGAAATAAACTAATAAGGTTGGTTATGGTAAGGTTTGAAAATATAAGCATAACATTTCCGGATAAGAAAAATCCGCTTAAGGCGGTTGATGATGTCTCTTTCGATATAAGAAAGGGCGAGATATTCGGGATAGTCGGTTCAAGCGGAGCAGGAAAAAGTACTCTTCTCAGAACAATAAATCTTCTGCAGCGACCGACGTCAGGCAGTGTTTTTGTAAACGGAGCGGATATAACGCATCTCAAAGGTGAGAATCTGCGACGGCTCCGGTTGAAGATCGGAATGATATTCCAGCAGTTCAATCTCATAAGATCAAAGACGGTATATGAAAATATAGCTTTCGCTCTCAGTGTAGCAGGCAAAAGTAAGGACGAGATTAAGACCCTGGTTCCTGAAGCTCTTGATGTAGTGGGCCTTTCAGACAAAGCCGGTGCTTATCCTTCAAATCTCAGCGGAGGTCAGAAACAGAGAGTCGGTATAGCCCGTGCTATAGCTAACAGACCAGAGATTCTTCTCTGTGATGAGCCGACTTCGGCACTTGATCCGGAAACTACGGAATCGGTTCTGAAGCTTCTTAAGGATATTAACATTAAGCTCGGAATTACCACGGTGATAATAACTCATGAGATGAATGTGATAAAACGTATCTGCAACAGAGTTGCCGTGATGAGCGGAGGAAAGGTTCTTGAACTTGATGACATATTCAATGTCTTTTCTTCTCCTGCTCATGAGTTTACAAGAGGACTTATTAATCATACTATAAATCTTGATCTTCCTGCCCGTCTGAAGGAAAATGACAATAATGAAATTCTTAAGATCATATATAAGGGCGACAAGGCAGAAGAAGCCATCATTTCACAGACGGTAAGAAAGTTTGACGTGAATATGAATATCCTTCACGGCAAGATAGAATATATCTCCGATAAACCTCTGGGAATACTTCTTGTACGTCTTGAAGGAAAGGCTGCAGACATAAGCCGGGCCAAAGAATATATAAGGAATAATACATATAAAATAAAAGAGATCGATGGAAACTGATTACTCAATACTGATAAATGATCTGTATACCGCTTTTAACGAGACATTTCTTATGTGCGGCATATCGCTTCTTGCGGCGGTTCTGCTGGGAGTACCGCTCGGTATATTCATATTTCTTACCGGAAAAGGGATGTTCTGGGAAAACAGAATAACAAATTTTACAGGTGGTTTTCTGGTGAATATAATCCGCTCCACTCCGTTTGTTATCCTTCTTGTGGTTCTTCTTCCTTTTACTCAGCTTGTAGTGGGAACGGCAATAGGACCTGTCGCGGCATCGGTTCCGCTTGCCATTGTATCGGTCGCTTTTTACGCGCGTCTTGTCGAGAGTTCGCTTCACGAAGTAGATAAAGGAGTTATAGAAGCCGCAACTGCTATGGGAGCGACACATTTCAGGATTATAAAAGATGTCCTGATTCCTGAATCGAAAGCAGGACTTCTCAGAGGCCTGATAATAACGGCGATAAGTCTTGTCGGTTATTCTGCTATGGCCGGGATAGTCGGAGGCGGAGGAGTCGGCGATCTTGCAATAAGATTCGGCTATTACCGCTATCAGACAGACGTGATGTTTATAACTGTGGCTCTGATTATCCTGCTTGTGCAGGGAACACAGTCGCTCGGAGATTATCTGGTGAAAAAAACTGACAGAAAATAAAAAATACCAATTATGAAATACAATGATAAATACGGGATAGGTGATGTAGAAACATTAGTTCCCGAAAACGAAGAGAAGTTGTCCGTAAGTAAAAATGAAAAAAAGGAAAGAGGCGAATATTGGGATGAAGAACTGGAAACAATGCCTCGTAATGAGCTTGACAGATTACAGGAACGACTGCTTTCCGAACAGCTGAAGCTTGCGTATGAAAATTCGGAATATTACAGAAAAGCATTTGACGCGATCGGTGTCAGACCTGAAGATTTCAGATCTCTCGATGATATAAGGAAATTTCCTTTTACAAACAAGCAGATTCAACGTGACTGTCAGCTTGAACGCCCCCTTTTAGGAACACTTTCAACAACCGATGAGGAGAATGTGATTTTCGTTTCAGCATCGAGCGGCTCGACGGGAGTACCTACTCTGAGCCCTTTCACAAAAAAAGATTTTGAAGATTTTCAGAGTGTAGAAAGCCGCCTTTTCTGGGGTGTCGGGATGAGACCGAAAGACAGATATGTACACGCTCTTAATTTCAGCCTTTTTGTCGGAGGACCCGACGTTATCGGAGCTCAGAATCTCGGTGCCTTATGTATATGGGCGGGCACATTGCCTTCCGAACGTCTGCTTTTTGTTCTTAAAGAGTTTCAGCCTACCATAATATGGACAACACCTTCTTATGCATGGTACCTGGGAGATACGGCTAAGAAGCATGGTATAGATCCTGCAAAAGATCTTGCTATAAAGAAAATAATAGTCGCAGGAGAGGCAGGAGGCTCAATCCCGGCTACAAGAAAAGCTATCGAAGAACTGTGGGGAGCCGATGTATACGACTTTTTCGGCCTTTCCGATATATTCGGAGCATGTGCGGGAATGTGTAATGAAAAGAACGGACTTCATCTTGCCGAAGATAATATTCTTGTAGAAGTCATAGATCCCGAAACTCTTGAACCTGTAGCAGACGGAGAACAGGGAGAACTGGTTTTTACAACTCTGAAAAAAGAAGCCCGTCC
>CAMTON010000193.1 GCA_947074105.1 uncultured Bacteroidales bacterium | reverse complement strand
ATTCCTTTTACTCTGTCATTCCTTTTATCTGTGATACTTTCTGCTTTTATGAAGCTACATTCTAGTTCTTATATTTATTGATTATTCTGTGATGTGATAAAAAAGAAAAAGGACTGAGCTTATCCGGTACATAAGCTCAATCCGATCTCTGAATCTATAAAACCTATAACAAAAAAATAAAAAACAGCCGGTATAATATTTCTTTCCGTAATATTCCGTCGTGTTTATCTGTTCAGGATAAGAAAAGTAACAGTATTAAATCCTGAACAGAATAAACTGTGTACGGAAAGAATAAAAAGTATCTCTGATAAAGCGGGCTCATGTGTTTTTTGAAGCTTTTACTAACATATAAGAATTCACTTATATCAGAGATAGACAAAAAGAATACCAAAACATGTTATATAATAAAGAACTGTTAAAGCTCTTTTTTTGAAAACCATATTTCAGGTAAAATATATTGTAACTGACAGAACAAAAAATCAATATGTTCTGTAAACAGTTGATGAATCTCTAAAACAACTATTACGGGAGTTTTATAAACTTCCCGCAATAGTTAAAATTGTATTGTTTATGAAAAATTCAGCAAAATTTATTTGCTGCCTGATTGTATAGGCTAAAGTATATTAAAACAGATTGTAAAGCTGAGTCAGAGGAAGTTTTTTAGCCGGTTCGCATTTTACCTGCTCTCCGTTGACTTTAACTTCGAAAGTCTCATGATCTACTTCTACATGCGGCATCGCATTATTAAGTTTAAGATCTTCTTTCTTTACATCGCGGCAACCTTTAACGGCAACCGGTCTTTTTGATATTCCGTATCCCGCAACTGTCTCTACTGATGCTTCGGAAACGAAAACACATGAAGTCGCTGCAGCTGCTTTTCCGTAAGCTCCGAACATAGGTCTCGGAATATACGGTTCCGGTGTCGGGATAGAAGCATTAGGATCCCCCATCTGAGCATACGCAATCATACCGCCCTTAATGATAGTTTCCGGTTTTGAACCGAAGAAACAGGGTTTCCATAATACAAGGTCGGCCATTTTTCCCGGTTCAACAGATCCTACGATATGAGAGAACCCATGAGCCATCGCCGGATTTATAGTATATTTTGCAATATATCTTTTTACACGATAGTTATCCGAATTATCTGTATCTTCAGGAAGAGGACCGCGTACTTCTTTCATTCTAGACGCAATCTGCCATGTACGGCAAATCACTTCTCCGATTCTTCCCATTGCCTGAGAATCCGAAGTGAAGATTGAGATCGCACCCATATCATGAAGTACGTCTTCAGCACCGATAGTCCCTTTTCTGATTCTGCTTTTTGCGAAAGCAAGATCTTCGGTATTCGTATTGTCAAGATGATGACATATCATAAGCATATCAAGATGCTCGTCGATAGTATTTATCGAGAACGGATTTGTCGGAGTCGTTGAAGACGGCAATATATTAGAATGAGAACATGCTGTGATAATATCAGGAGCATGACCGCCTCCGGCACCTTCGGTATGATATGTATGTATCGTTCTTCCGTTAATCGTTGCAAGAGTATCCTCGATATATCCGCATTCGTTTATCGAATCGGTATGGATACATACCTGAACGTCATATTTATCTGCCATATCAAGACATGTATTGATAGCGGCAGGAGTGGAGCCCCAGTCTTCATGAAGCTTAAGGCCAAGCGCACCCGCTTTTATCTGAGATTCGATAGCTGCCGGCTGAGAAGAATTCCCTTTTCCCAGAAAACCGAAATTAACGGGAATATTATCGGTAGCCTCGATCATTTTCTTTAAATAAAAAGGTCCGGCCGTACAAGTTGTGGCATAAGTTCCGGTTGCCGGACCCGTTCCACCTCCTACGAAAGTCGTAGTTCCCGACGCAAGAGCTTCATCAGCCTGCTGAGGGGATATATAATGCACATGCGTATCTATTGCACCGGCAGTAAGAATCATTCCTTCTCCGGATATAACCTCTGTTATTGTTCCGATGATAAGGCCCGGAGTGACGTCAGGCTGGATATGCGGATTACCCGCTTTTCCGATTCCTCTGATCATTCCGTCTTTTATACCGATATCGGCTTTGACGATTCCTGTATAGTCTATTATCAGGGCATTTGTGATTACAAGGTCAAGAACTTCGCTGTCGGCATATCCCGAAGCCTGTCCCATACCGTCGCGGATCACTTTTCCGCCTCCGAAGACACATTCTTCGCCATATTTTGTATAATCTTTTTCTACTTTAATCTTAAGTCCCGTGTCGCCAAGGCTTACCATATCGCCTTTTGTGACACCATACATAGCAGCGTAACTTTTTCTATCTATTTTTGCCATGGTTATTTTATTGTTTCGAAGACATGACGCGGCATATCTTTCTATGTGATAAAATTCTTATTTTATGAAACTCTTCTCTTTCATTCTGTTTTCGACGCCGGTAATATCACCTTTGTAAAATCCGTTTACAAGTTCGTTACCTCCGTATATTTTCTGTTCTCCGCCGATCTTAACAAGAGATATCTCTTTTGTTTCTCCCGGTTCAAATCTTACCGCAGTACCCGCTGCGATATTAAGACGGAAACCTATAGTGGCTATTCTGTCGAATGAAAGTGCCTTATTAACCTCAGAGAAGTTACAGTGCGAACCGATCTGAACCGCTCTTGTCCCAAGATTGATAACAGAAATTGTTTTCACCTCGCGGCCTTCGTTTATCTCGATATCCTGATCAAGAGTTTCAATCTCTCCCGGAATCACATTCATGCTGTTGTCTGTGATAATTTTTTTCTCCGAACGTTTAAGTCCCGAACCGTAAAGAGCAAGTTCTGCAGAAAGTGCCTCATTGCATATCGGCTCATGAACGGAAACAAGTTTCGTTCCGTCAAGAAGAGTTCCTTCAACCTGTACTTCTTCGATCATCTCTGCCACGCCCGGCATCACATCGTCTTTACCGAGAATTCTTTTTCCCATTTCGGTAAGTTCGCTAAGAGAATGACCGTCTCTTATAAATTCAAGAAGCTGTCCTGAAATCAATGCGATAGCTTCCGGATAATTAAGTTTCAATCCCCGCGCATATCTTTTCTGAGCCACTACACACGCCTGATGTAGCATTAGTTTTTCAATGTCTCTTGGAGTAAGTCTCATAAGATTTTTTTGTTTGTACTGATTTTATTGTTTTGTTTTTTATT
>CAMTON010000192.1 GCA_947074105.1 uncultured Bacteroidales bacterium | reverse complement strand
ATATTAGATATTAGATATTAGATATTAGATATTAGATATTAGATATTAGATATTAGATATAGCATATTAAACATTTTAGATATTAACCGTTTAAAGACATTGTGTTAGATTTATATTTTAGACATTAATTTATAAAAAACAGAAGAGTAATTAATCAATTAATCAGAACACATAAATAAGTGGTAAGCGGCTCACGAAAGGGAACCCGTTAAGGAATGTATGCATTTGGCAACTAAATTTTTCAGATTAAAAGATTGCTTGATAAAATATAGTCCTACAATAATAAATATTATTTTATATTTTGAATAAAATGTTGAAAAACGCATTATTCTTTTAGGAATTGATATTTATTTACTTATTTTGCACTGAATTTTAAAGTGATGGAAATAGTACGTAAAATTGCAGACCTCCAGGATATTATAGCGGAAGCTAAAAATAATGGAAAAAGAATAGGTCTTGTTCCCACAATGGGAGCATTGCATGAGGGGCATTTGACATTGGTAAGAAGATGCAAAGAGGATAATGACATATGTGTAGTGAGTGTTTTTGTAAACCCTACCCAGTTTAATAATCCTGTTGATCTTGATAAATATCCGAGGACTCCGGAAAAAGACTCAGCTTTACTCGAAAGTGTAGGCTGTGATATTGTATTTATGCCGGAAGCGGAAGAGGTGTATCCGGAACCTGATACAAGAATTTTTGACCTTGGAGAGATAGATAAAGTAATGGAAGGGAAAATGCGTCCCGGTCATTTCAACGGAGTATGTCAGGTTGTCAGCAAACTTTTTGATTATGTAAAACCGCATGTTTCTTATTTCGGCGAAAAAGATTTTCAGCAGGTAGCGGTAATTAGAAAAATGACCAAAGATCTTGGTCTTGATCTGGATATCGTTCAGGTTCCAATTGTAAGAGAAGAATCAGGACTTGCGATGAGCAGCCGAAACATGAGATTGTCGGAAAAAGAAAAGGCCGATGCCGTAGCTATTTCTAAAGCTCTTTTTGAAAGTAAAGAAAAAATGAATATCATGCCTTTGTCTGAGGTAAGACAATGGGTAATTGATACTGTAAATAGTGTTGATGCACTCGAGGTGGAATACTTCGATATAGTTGATGGCGATACTATGCAGGATGTTGAAAACTGGAATGACTCACAATATATAGTGGGATGTATTACGGTTTATTGTGGAGAGGTAAGATTAATAGATAATATCATTTATAAAAACTAACAACCGTTAACTATGCAGATAGAAGTTATGAAGTCTAAGATTCACCGTGTAACAGTTACACAGGCGGATTTAAACTACATAGGAAGCATAACGATAGATGAAGAATTGATGGAAGCTGCGAATATTCTTCCTAATGAGAAAGTCGCTATCGTTAATAATAACAACGGAGCACGCCTTGAGACGTATGTAATCAAAGGTGAGCGCGGATCAGGTGTTGTATGTCTTAACGGAGCAGCAGCGCGTCTGGTGCAGCCGGGAGATGTGATAATCATAATCTCTTATGCTATAATGGATTTTGAAGAGGCTAAGACATTTCAACCATCAGTTGTTTTTCCTGATACAGCAACAAACAGAATTATAAAATAAGAAAAGATTATAATTCAATCTTTATTGATTTAAGATATAAAAAAAGCAATACTTAATTTCAGAAATGAATTAAGTGTTGCTTTTTTTATTCTGACAGACAGCAATGAATAAGAGTAATACAGATGGTAATAAATAAGAGTAATACAGATGACTATATATTATTCATTCTCAAAACAGATATACATTTCCTTCCTTCAACATTATAAATAAAAAAAGCGACCCGAAAGGATCGCTTTTCTCAAAGAATATGTTTGCGTATGATCATTTTTTTGTCATTTCTGACATCCGGATAATCAGCCGGAATATTTATTAGATAAATGTATAGATTCGTTTTATCATCATTGATTTATTATTCCGAAAGTCAGAGTCAATCTTTTTAAGGAATAAAAAACATATTATTTCACATCATACTCCACAAGCTCTCTGTCTTCGGTAAGCATACCTACACCGTAGATCTCATCATGCTGACTCTTATCAAGACCGATAACTTCGCTTTGTTCAGAAACGCGGATCGGAATAAGTTTATTGGTAATCCAGTAAAGCGCATAAGTAACAACGAATGAATATGCGATAACGATTCCTACAGCAAGAATATGATTAAGGAAACTGTGGAAATAAGTGATCTCATTTGTTTCATAAACGAAGATACCTGTAAGTACCGTACCTAAGATACCACCCACACCGTGAGTCGGGAATACATCAAGGGCATCATCGACGCTTGTCTTATTTTTCCAGTGTACTGCCATATTACAAACGATAGTCGTGATAAACGCAATCGTGATACTTTGACCTACCGATACCCACCCCGCAGAAGGAGTAATAGCCACAAGACCGACAACCGCACCGATAGCAGCTCCCATTGCCGAAGGTTTCTGACCGCGAAGGCAGTCGAAAGCAACCCATACAATCATAGCAGTAGCTGAAGCAGTATTTGTATTAAGGAATGCTTTTACGGCAATGCTGTCGGCTGCAAGAGAAGAACCGCCGTTAAAGCCGAACCATCCAAGCCAAAGCATACCTGCTCCAAGAAGAACGAAAGGTATATTTGCAGGCTTATGATTTTTAGCCTGATAACGTTTGCCAAGGAAAATCGCTCCCGCAAAAGCTGCCACACCTGAAGAAGCATGAACAACGATACCGCCGGCAAAATCTTTTACAAACATTTTTGCAAAGAATCCGTCAGGATGCCATGTCCAGTGAGCCAGAGGGCAATAAACGAAAATGCAGAAAAGTACCATGAACAAAAGATAACCCGAAAATCTTACACGTTCGGCAAACGAACCTGTAATAAGAGAAGGGGTGATGATTGCGAATTTCATCTGGAAAAGCGCATAAAGTGCAAGAGGAATCGTTAATTCAAGAGCTCCAAGATTTTCCGTTCCCTGAGGAATATGAGCTCCGACATCTTTAAACATAAAATAAGTGGTAGGATCGCCAATCAGACCTCCGATACTGTCGCCGAAAGCAAGAGAAAAACCGAATACAACCCAGATGACACTGATAATTCCCATTGCTATAAAACTCTGAAGCATTGTGGAGATAATGTTTTTGGCTCTTACCATCCCTCCGTAAAAAAATGAGAGACCGGGAGTCATCATCAGGACGAAAAT
>CAMTON010000191.1 GCA_947074105.1 uncultured Bacteroidales bacterium | reverse complement strand
ACAGAATCGGAGATCATTGTCGAAATAGCATGTAGTGTAAAGAACCATCCGCGTGTCTGGTCAACACCTTCAGCGATAAAGTCTGCAGGATATACCTCTTTGCTGTCAAGTATCTCTTTGTTTTCAAAAGGATAGTGAAGCTGAGCATAAGGCATTGCACCTGAGTCAAACCATACGTCGATAAGGTCTGCTTCACGTTTCATCGGTTTACCCGAAGCTGATACAAGAACGATATCGTCAACATAAGGACGGTGAAGATCGATTCTGTCGTAGTTGTCTTTCGACATATCTCCGGCAACGAAAGAAGCAAAAGGATTGATGCTCATCACACCCGCTTTCACAGCTTTCTCGATTTCGTTGTAAAGCTCTTCTACAGAACCTACGCAGATCTCTTCTGTTCCGTCTTCAGTTCTCCAGATAGGAAGAGGAGTTCCCCAGTATCTTGAACGTGAAAGATTCCAGTCCTGAAGGTTTTCAAGCCATTTTCCGAAACGTCCTGTTCCCGTAGAAGCAGGTTTCCAGTTTATAGTATTGTTAAGCTCGATCATTCTCTCACGACAAGCCGTAGTTTTGATAAACCAGCTGTCAAGAGGATAATAAAGCACAGGTTTGTCTGTTCTCCAGCAATGAGGATAGCTGTGTGTATGTTTTTCGATCTTGAATGCCTGATTCTGAATCTTAAGCATAACGCAAAGGTCAACGTCAAGAGAAGCATCCGCATCAGTAAGTTCTGGATCGTAAGCATTCTTAACGAAGCGTCCCGCATATTCCGAATAAAGATCCACATCAACATGATCTTCAACGAATTTGTAATCAAGATCTTCAAGACGATAGAAGCGTCCGCTCATATCTACCATAGGACGTGTGTTACCGTCTTTATCGATCATAAGAAGCGGAGCGATGCCTGCAGCCTTAGCCACACGGTCGTCATCAGCACCGAAAGTAGGAGCGATATGTACGATACCCGTACCGTCTTCAGTAGTTACGAATTCACCCGTGATGACACGGAAAGCATCACCTTCAGGGCGTACCCATGGCATAAGCTGATCATAACGGATTCCGGCAAGCTCGGAACCTTTGAATTCAGCAACAACTTTGAAAGGTATAAGCTTATCGCCGTCTTTGTAATCTTCAAGAGCGATACCTTCTGCTTTTGGATTGAAATAAGCCGCCATTCTCGCTTTTGCAAGAACTACGGTCATAGGTTCTCCCGTATAAGGATTGAAACTCTGCACTGCTACATAATCGATATTCGGTCCGACACAAAGTGCGGTATTCGAAGGTAGCGTCCACGGAGTTGTCGTCCATGCAAGGAAATAAGCCGTTCCGTGCTGAGAAAGTACTTCTGAAGGATTTTTAATCTTAAACTGCGCAACAACGGTAGTATCTTTTACGTCGCGGTAGCAACCAGGCTGGTTAAGCTCGTGAGTCGAAAGACCTGTTCCCGCAGCAGGAGAATAAGGCTGTATTGTATATCCTTTATATAAATAATCTTTTTTGTAAAGCTCTTTAAGCAGATACCAAAGAGTTTCGATAAATTTATTATCGTAAGTGATATAAGGATTTTCAAGATCTACCCAATAGCCCATCTTATGAGTCAGGTCGGCCCACTCCTTAGTATATTTCATAACATCTTTGCGGCACGCTGCGTTATATTCCGCAACAGATATAGTCTTACCGATAGCTTCCTTCGTGATGCCAAGGCTTTTCTCAACGCCAAGCTCCACAGGCAGACCGTGAGTATCCCATCCTGCTTTACGCTTAACATGGAAACCTTTCATAGTCTTATAACGGCAGAAAATATCTTTAATAGAACGAGCCATTACATGGTGAATTCCGGGCATACCGTTTGCTGACGGCGGACCCTCATAAAATACAAAAGAAGGCGCTCCTTCTCTCTCGTCCATACTTTTATGGAAGACATCATTTTCATCCCATTTACTCAACACTTCCTTATTTACTTCCGAAAGGTTGAAAGCGGAATATTCTGTAAATTTCTTACTCATATCTATTATTTTTCAATAAAATCATCTAAAAACGCACAAAGATACTAATTATTTATTTTTTTCTCTACAAACATACATTTCTTAATATCGCAATTAAGAATTTAATAATCAACTTTTAAAGATATTCTGTTTAAGTCGTCCGTATTTGTCAAATGTATATTTAAACGAGAAATGAAGGCTTATCAGTACCGCTATCATTGAAGCCGTGAAGTTGATCACCATGATCATTATCTGATAGCGTATCGAAAGATCCGGAGAGCTACCTCCGATAATCTGCCCTACCAGCGTTCCGGGAAGCGCGATAAGCCCCATGACCGCCATACTCGCGATAGCGGGATTAAAAGCCTTTATCAGTGCCTGGGTGATGAAAGGAAAACGTGCTTCACTGATCGATGCACCGTTGCCAAGAAGATAATGGTACATCTGCTCCTCCCTTTTCACCGAACTGTAGAAAGCATTCATCCCTATAACATTTGACGAAAGGATATTACCCATAAGTATTCCGCATATCGGAATGAAATAACGGCTCTCAAAAAGATTGTCGAGGCGGAGCACTCCTTTCAGGAAATATGATCCTATGCCGATAACGGAGAAAAACACCGCGGTATATACCGGAATGAAAAACACCCGTTTAGAAAGATGTATCCTCGTTATAAGATTGAAAGCGCAGACTCCCACCATAAGAAGAAGCCAGGCTATGTTTACAAAAATATTGTTCCATTCAAAAAGATAATTCAGATAGAAGCCCACAAGAAACAGCTGTATCACCATTCTCAGAACGCTGACAAGAGTGTCTTTGACAAGTCCCGTCTTATAATGACGGAAAATCAGAATCGGAATTATAATCAGAAGCAAACCGAAACCCAGGTAAAGAAGACCAATTTCAGGAGTATTCATTTCGTTTTCTGTTTAAGTTTATAGAATGTCGCGGACTGTCTTAAAAAAGACGTACGGTTGTCATATTGTCACTGTGCGGTTGCCATATTGCAACTGTACGGTTTCCATATCGCAACCGTTCGGTTTTCACAAAAGAGATTCCGGAAAAATGAAAACGGAATTTTCATATCATTTTCTCAAGACGGATTATCTTGTCGCAGCTCTGCGCGAAAGTGCCGTCGTGAGTAGCCGAAAGCATCGTGACATTAAGTTTTTTAAGAAAGGCGGTCATCCTTTCCTTTGAATAAAAATCAAGAGCCGAAGT
>CAMTON010000190.1 GCA_947074105.1 uncultured Bacteroidales bacterium | reverse complement strand
TTAGTCTTCTACGCAAAGTTTGATTTATTCAAGACGTCTTTGGTCGGATGCTTACAAATCAACATGCTTCTAAAATCAATATATCAAAAAAGGCCTGATATGATTCAGGCCTTTTTTGATATATTTTTCTTACTTGTTCTGTAATTTATATATTCTCCCATATTGAATTATTCATTTTGAATAATTCAAATTAAATAATTAGTTCTGAAGAATCACATTATTTCTTTGTTGTAATTATATTCTTCATTAAATAATTTATTCTGAATAATAATATTTACTTCTTTGCTCTGTAATATAAAGTAGAACAATTTTCAGGATTAAACGCTTTTCTTGCAGCCTCCTGAACTTTCTGCGGAGTCAGAAAAATATATTTATCTTTTTCCGTATTTATGTCTTCGGCCTGTCCAAGCAGTTCATAATAGCAAAGATTTGTAGCTTTATTCAGATAATAAATATTCGAGAAAATATCGTTTGCTTCAAACTTATTCACCCATTTATTCAATTCCTTCTCATCTACAAGTTCGCTTTTAAGAATCTCAAGCTCTTCTGTAAGAGCTTTATCAGCCTCTTCAAGAGAAACCCCGGGAACCGGCTTTCCTGTTACATAAAACAATCCTGCATCAATACTTCCAGAGATGTAAGCATTTACTTCAGAGAATAATTTCTTCTCCATAATAAGCTTCTGAGGAAGACGTGCAGACCTTCCGTTTGAAAGAATATCAGAAAGAATATCATAACAATGATAATCTTTATCGGTTCTTGCACTCATATGATATGCCTTAACTATAGCATCCATCGGCACATCACGTTCAACTTCCAGGAATCTTGCTTCTGTCTGAACAGGCTCCTGAGGTATATCTTTTTTCTTTATATGTCTTGCCGGAATATCACCAAACCATTTTTCTGCAAGTTCAACGGTTCTCTCAAAATCAATATTACCTACAATCGCTATGATAGCATTATTCGGAGCATAATAATTGTAGAAAAACTCTTTTACCTGATCAAGATTAGTATCACTGATATGAGATATTTCCTTGCCTATTGTCGACCATCTGTAAGGATGAACTTTATAAGAAAGTGATTTTATAAGATCCGACATATCTCCGTAAGGCTGATTAAGAGTTCTCTGTTTAAACTCTTCAATCACGATATGCTTCTGCACATCAAGAATTTTCTGATTAAAATCTAGCGAAAGCATTCTGTCTGATTCTAGCCATAATATTGTTTCAATATTGTTTGCAGGCGCGACATCATAATAATTAGTGATATCCTCACTTGTCCATGCATTATTTTCTCCGCCGGCAAGCTGTAAAGGAGTATCAAAATCCGGAATATTTTTTGAACCACCGAACATAAGATGTTCAAATAAGTGAGCAAAACCGGTATGCTCAGGTTCTTCGTCACGTGAACCTACATTATATAAAGTATTAACCGCAACCATCTGAGTTGTTGTATCTTCATGATGGAGAACAATCAATCCATTGTCTAAAATATGTCTGTTTACTTTTATCATTTTCAAAGATTATTCCCTTTATAATCAAGATTATATCATTTATATAATTCTAAACAAGCTATTTAGAATATACAATCATCTTTACCATCAGATATGATCATTATTCAACATCAGCAGATATAAATTTTCAATTAAAAGGATATTATATTAATTAAGTTTTGAATTCCGTAAAATGTGGGAATTATTTATTCTTCTTTTGGGGCCATTTTCTCCAGATCTTTCCATAATCTGTCTTCAGGAACCGGAGCTATTATTATAATCTGTTCTTTTGAAACAGGATGAATAAAGGATACTTTCCGGGCATGAAGAGATATACCTCCGTCAGGATTTGAACGGTCAAAGCCATATTTAAGATCCCCTTTTATGGGCAAACCAATATTTGAAAGCTGACATCTGATCTGATGATGTCTGCCCGTCATAAGATCCACTTCAAGAAGTGAATATCTTTCACCCTTGGCGATATGCGAATATTTAAGAATAGCTTTTTTCGTATTATTTTTCTCCGTATTATAAGCATAAGACTTATTCTGCTTCTCATTACGAAGGAGATAATTGGTAAGAGTCTCCTCTCCTTTTATTCTGTCACTGTTTTTTACGATAGCCCAATATGTCTTCTTAATATCTCCGTTTCGGAACATCTCATTAAGACGCGTCAGGGCTTTACTTGTTTTCGCAAAAAGTACAATTCCTGATGTCGGTCTGTCCAGGCGGTGAGTCACTCCGACAAAGACATTACCGGGTTTATTATATTTTTCCTTAAGCCAGTTTTTTAATGTTTCGCTAAGCGGTTCGTCTCCTGTCTTATCACCCTGAACTATCTCATTACAGGTTTTAGAGACTGCTATGATATGGTTATCCTCGTAAATTACTTCCACAATAAAAATTTGATTACTACTGCAATATATCAATAATATTGCTCTATTAAACAGAAAAGACAAAAATAAATAATATCTCTATTTATTTTTGCCTTTTCTGTTTTTATTTGAAATTATCTTGTCAATGCCATTTTCAGTGTTACACCGAAATTGGAATTTGAAATCGGATAAGATGAAGATGATACAAGCGGTGTATTTATCTGTTTATCATAATAACCTCTGATCGTAAGATACTTACTGAAAGTATAATCAGCTGTAAACTTAATTGTCATAGATCTGTTACCAGATGTCGCCTGAGTATAATTCTCATCTATTTTACGAATCAATGCATTCTGTCTTCTGAAGGTGAAATCCCCCCTTAAAGTCAAGTCATGGTTCACTCCTTTCTGACCGCCACCTTTCATACCGATTATAGTATTAAAATTAGCAATTTTATAGCCGCTACCCACTGTAATATCCTTCGATACAGATTCTACAATCTGTACGGCCGAAATATTAAGGCTTAAGTTTCTTGTATCCTTATATTCGATTTTTCCGGTAACTCCGTTTTTGAAGTTAAGATCAAAACCGATAAGCGGTGCGAAACTCTCCGTAATACTTACACTCGTTATATCAAAAGGAGAAGAAGGCACTGGACAATTATTTGTAGCATCAAGAGCGAATCCTAATCCGTTGGAATTCTCAACATAGTTAAGAAATGAAGCAAAAGATCCTACACTGTAAGTACATCTGTAAGCATGACTGACATTTATACTTCTAAGATATTTTGAAGCTCCCGGAATCAGTCTTACCAGTCCTCCGTAAGTTATCTTCCAGTTTGGAAGAGCGCTTAATATCGAAGGGAAAGGTGAAAGTCCTACTTTCTTAGGATCTTTTCCTGTATAAGCCGCCATAAATGCCGGTATCAGAACATCTGAAGAATTCAGCCTCTGACCTGCAAGATCAGGATTATACTGTGTTCCCGC
>CAMTON010000189.1 GCA_947074105.1 uncultured Bacteroidales bacterium | reverse complement strand
AGCAGGTAACAGAAAAACTTAATGATTTTTTTATAACGAACCTGTGATCTGATGACGTGAATGACTTACAAGAATGAGCCCGTTTTAATTGTATCGGGTTCATTCTTTTTATTTATCATATTATTTCAAAAATGCAATAT
The DNA here is from genome assembly GCA_947074105.1 of uncultured Bacteroidales bacterium. GTDB lineage: Bacteria > Bacteroidota > Bacteroidia > Bacteroidales > JAUNSR01 > JAUNSR01. The sequence continues at coordinate 3,301 of CAMTON010000189.1, read as the reverse complement.
TGAACAAATAAAATCTCATTTATATGATTATTAAATCCGATTTTATTCATCAGAAGCTAATTGTTCATTGATTGTTTTAATAAAATCATTATGATAAGCCCTTCCTACAGGGATAGTAATATCAGAATTATACAATGTTACACCGGTTCCGGTAAATGATGCTATCCTGTAAATAGGGACAATAAAGGATTTGTGAATACGAACAAATTGAGAAGGAAGCAATTCACGGATACTCTTTAAACTTATCTGAGATAATACAGAGTGTGAACTCAGGATATGAATACGGATATAATTCTCTATAGACTCAATATAGATAATGTCAGAAATTCTGATTTTGACATTTCGGTATCCGGCCTTCACAATGATTTCCTTATTGACGAAAACAGGTTTCAGTGAGAGTTCTTTAAGTTTCTTAAGCTGTCTTGCCTTTTCTACGGCAGTGCAAAATCTGGCATAAGAAAACGGCTTATGCAGAAAATCAACAGCGTTAAGATCAAATCCGTCAATGGCATATTCCGAATATGCAGTTGTGAATATAAGGGACGTCCCTTTAGGTATCTCTTTTGCCAGACTTATTCCGCTCACCTCTCCCATACGTATATCAAGAAACAGCAGATCGGGATTAATCCGATTAACCTCTTGCATTCCTGTAACAGGATCAGAGAAGTATTTTAGTTCAATATCACCTATACGCCGGCAATATTGCTTTAATATCAATAAAGCAACAGGTTCGTCATCTATGGCTATACATTTCATTCTAAACAAGATTTAGCATTAACGATACATAATAATTGTTTTGCTTTTCAGTAATTTCTAAAGAGTGTTTATCCGGATAAAGCAGATCAAGACGTTTACGACAATTAATGATTCCCACTCCGATTTTATCTCTTTCCCGGTTTGTCAATATAGGATTTTGCGCCATAAAATGTAATTTATGCCCTTCTATTTTTATTCCGATAAATATATCACTTTTCCGGTGTGAGGTTACTCCATACTTAAAAGCATTTTCAACAAATGTTATAACCAGCATCGGAGCGATGGTAAGATCGGGAATTTCATTAATTCTCTCGGTACGGAAGTGAACTTTAGTATTGCTGTTCAGGCGATTCTTCTGCAATTCTATATACTGCGTTATATAATCAATTTCCTCATTAAGTTTTACATGCTCTCTGTCGGCATTATTATACATATATTTTGTCAGCGACATAAATTGCATAAAGGCTGTTTCTGCCTGTTTTATATCTGTCAGCATTAATCCATAGAGAGTATTCAGTGTGTTAAATAAGAAATGAGGATTGATTTGAGCTTTATAGAGTGCCAGTTCCGCTTTTTTCATCTCCTGCTCTATTGCCTGCCTTTCTCCCACTAAACGAAACATTGCGGAAAATGTACCTACAGCGAAACTGAATGTAACAACCACTACATAAAGAAACCATACCGCCCTCTGATGAATGATAATTCCCGAACGGAATGCCTCTTCTCTGGTTCGTAATATATGCCGCATCCTTGGAGTATGTGATGCAGGCAGTTCAAATCGATATTTTGAAATTATATAAGTTATTATTAAAGTTATAACAAATGCAAATACAGCCAAAATAAAATTGTTTCGGCCTTTGAATATACGCGGTGTTATATAAAACCGGTTAACTCCATAGAGCGCATAAAGCCAGGTAATGAAAAGCATTACAAATTGAGTATTATTATTCAGCCATCTATCAACAGGTAATAACCATATCATAAATGGTAATAAGACAAGGCAAAATATCATATCCATATATAAAGAGAGATATTTGTTAATGTGCATAACTATTTTTCAGCTTTTATGATTATACAAAACTATAACAATTTAACAGGACAAAGAAGTATAAATCGATTCGATTGTCAGTGAATTAATGTCGTTTACCACTACTCTCAGATATTGCCCTTTTATGAGTGAAAACTATGATATAACTTTAAATGTATTCATATAAATTCTGAAAATTATGAAACCGGTAAACAGAAAAATTCTTATACAATTGATCATAGTTTTAATTGCAGCGACCGTAACGGCTCAGGAAAGTGAGCATCCTCCTCTTCCTGAGAATACGAAGAAAGCTATTGCCGTTTATAAACGCAATCCTAACGAAGCTAACAAAGAGAATCTGCTTAAGATTATGAATGAAAATTACGATGCTATAATTCAAACCAAAAAGGATAAGCTTGAAGAACGCATTCGCGACAGGAATAAGAACGTAAACCGCTGGTTGAAAGCCGTGACTTCAGGCGACATGCCTCCTTTCATGAAACTCAATACGGAGAATCACAAAGGAGACGAACGACAGGTGATAGCTAAAGCCATAGAGGCATATCGTAAAAATCCGTCCGCAAAAAATGAAGATAAAATAAAAGAAGCTTTAGAAGCCTATTATGATGTTTTTCTTGAGGAACAGGTAAAACATATTAAAGAAACAGAAGATTCGCGGGAGATGAGAATGGCTGCATCTCTCGAACGTTTTACAAGCGACAGATTCCGTCCCGGTATAAAAGGTGCCGCGAGCAATGTAAAACAGGAAGAGTCGCTTGCCGAGATAATATGCAACTATATCTCCATAGGAGCAGAAATCGTACCTGTAAACCCCGAAGCCAGGGTGAGGGAAAGAGGATATAATGCGGCGATTAACGCGGCACAGGCTGAATATCTAAAAAATCCAACTCTGGAAAACCGAAATAAATTAAGAGCTGAAATAGCTGCTGCTTTTCATAATACTTATGATGTGCGTATTGAAGAGTTTAATAAAGCACAAAGCAAGGGATTGAACGGCGGTCGGGCATTACTTTCTAAAATAAGTGAAGATGATTTTCTGGAATCTCAATTTGCAGATCTGACTGAACAGCGTAATCTTTATGGACGCATCGACCGCATGATCACTTTTGGAAGCAATACTGTCGTCATGTGGCAGCCACGTCTGAAAATAGAATCAGAAGAACTTGCAAAACTTATTATGGAAAATAAAACTGCACCCTCTTCAAAAAACAAACAACTTACAGAAGCTAAATTCAATGAAATCTACACTAAGATGCTGGCACTCCATTCTGATCATCTTAAAGACGTAAAAGACAAACTTGAGATAATGATAGATAAGACTCTCATCGAATTAGCAGATTAAAAAGCCTTATTTGTATTATAACCATTTACAAACCTCTTTCATCAGAGAGATCGGAAAAAGATAAAAAATGATTAAAATCTTTCTCTCTATATAATAAAGTCACTGAAATTACAATTATATAATTTCAGTGCCTTTACTTTTTATTTAATGCCGTA
>CAMTON010000188.1 GCA_947074105.1 uncultured Bacteroidales bacterium | reverse complement strand
ATTCTTCCGCCCTGTGACATAAACCATACATCATAAGCGTAGAACTTAAAGATGATGACAAGAAATGAAACAAGTGATATCTTTCTTAGAAAAACCTCTTTTTTCTTAAGTCCCCATATCATAAGGATCATTGCGGAAATCCCCCAGAATATAGGGTAACCGAAAGTATGACTGTCATGGATTATTGTATCATAGCTGACGTAGTCTTTTCCTACAAAAACAAACAGATTGTTTACTTCGGTACTGATGATAGCTAAAGAACACAGTACAAGAGTAATACATAGCGGTTTGAAATATTCTTCATTCATCTTGCGTATGTTTACTACACACAGATATACCATATATGAAATTGCAGGAAGAGTAAGCATATGAACAAGAAAATAGCTTCTCGGGAATAATCCCGAATCGAATATATTAAGTCTCAGTACTCCGATGAGATAAGAATAAGATATCGCATGCAGAGCGATAGTCGCGAGAATGAGGTAATATATGACAGGTGTTATCTTATTTCTTACGATATAAGCCAGACCTGTTGAAAACAGAAGAGTATATATGGCAAGACAAACGGAACGGAAACTTGTTGCTTCATAATATAAATCCTGAATCCTTACCGTATAGACCGTAAGCTGATAATTAAGTTCAATGAACGGAACAAAGAAAAGAAAAACCAGAAACAGAGTTTCAGGGATATAATACAATCTTTTATTCAATATAACGGATTTATCTGTTTCTGCATCATTTTTATATTTTCTGCGTAGCAGTAAACTCATGGCTCCGAAAGCAACCGCAACAGTTAATCCTGTTATAAATAAAGAATTTGAGAATGGCGACAGTTTGTAGCTGTAGAAATAATCATCTTTAAGATCAATAAGATATGAACCTATACATAACACACTCAGAGTAATAAAGCCTACTTTGAATAATCTTATTCCGGATCTCTGCCATAACCATAACAGAATGACCGACTGAGCAGCCCAACATATTGTAATAGAATAACCCTCAAGCTGAACGGGAACGGCAACTGTCACGACAGAAGTGATTATAGCGATAATAGTATATATAAGATTCTTATCAATATTTCCGCGACGGTAAAGCATGATCATCACTCCTGCATTTATGGCAGCGATAATTATCATTGCAAGTCCCATAAGGTTTTCATGATTGTATTCCAGCAGCCATAATGTGGAAATAGAAAAAGACATATTATTGAGCACTAACATCAATATCTGGCCTTTTTTAAATTTCCCTTTTTCACGGATATGCGTAATGATGGAAAGTGCGTAGAACTGCACAAAAAACAGTGTCGTAAAAATAAATGTTCCGGTTGTAAATTTGGATCTGAATTCAAGGAAGATCCACGACCAGATATAACAGAAAGAAAATACGAAAGCCACATAACCTATGATATTCCAGTTTTTCTTAAGTGATACGATAAGCATTCCGGTGTTAAGTATTAGTATATAGGAAAACATCGGAATATAACTTGAATAACCTCTGCTGACCATTAAAGGAGCCAACATACCTCCAATAAGAGAAAATATGGCAAGTTCCTGTCGGTTGTACAGAAGAGAAAGAAGAACCGAGAATACCGTTATGGCAATAAGGAAAAAAAAGGCGACAGGTTGAGAGAAGATCTCATATTCACGAAAAGCCAGTGTGACCGTTATGTAGAATATAGAAATACCGCCTCCGGTAAGTATCGAAGAGAACACATTGTATTTTTCAATCAGTTTATGTGCTACACCGATAATCGCAGCACCTATAAGAAGTCCGATTGCTACGCGTCCTACCTCATTTACCCATCCCTGGTCTATGGCGTATTTAACAAAGAATCCGATACCCAGCACAAGAGTCACAATACCGATTTTCGCAAGAAGATTTCCACCGAGAAGTTTTTCTATAATACTTTCCTCAGCTTCCTGTATTGCGCTCTCTTGCTTATTTCTTTCAATTGCGGCAACCGCAGGAGTGTTTTCTTCTTCTTCAGGAGTATTTTCTTTTTCTAAAGTTTCCGGTTGAGCTTCTTCAGGTGTTTCTTCCTGTGTCATCTCATCAGATAATGCTGCTATTTCTTCCGGTGTATAAAAATCCAGCTTAATGTTTCCGTAAACAGTTTCTTCATTTTTGACGGTTTCTTTATAAAAATCAGCTTCGACTTCCGGCGTTTCAGCTTCCGGAGAAATGATGACTTCATTTTGAATAACTTCATTTTTCACTACCGGTTCGGTGATAACTACAGATGCTACAGAAGGAGCGTTCTCTTCATGTTTAGCAATCAAATAATTCTCAAAGGATTGAACCAGTTTTTCAAGGTTCTTCATTTCCTTAAGAATATTCTCGTTTTTCTCACGAAGATTATCAAGCATCTTGTATATCACACCAAAGACTAGTATTAAGAGAGGAATTAAAACTATCATATCATTTCGGTTTGAGTGGAGTTTAATCCGGATGCATAAAGCAGGCAGATTGTATTTAAATACAAATTTAGTATTAATAAATAAAATTTATAAATTATTATTCAGGATAAATATCAATAAAGGAATAAATAGAGAAGTTTCATTTTAGAAGACTTATTTAAAACGGTTCAAATCGAAGAAAATTTAATCTGTTGGGATGCTTTGTTGTTTTTTATTGTGACAGAGATATTTAAGTCTCGTGATCGATATGATCGGTTTTAAAGAAGATTTTAATGCCAACAATAAAAAATTCCGGTTTATGAGTGAATTTAAAGTACATGTTTTACATACCGGCAAAGTCAGGGTTTCGCCATATCTGCCTTTCGGAGGAAAATGCAGTATTCTTAAGGCATCAGGAATTATTGTTCCTAAAAAAGAATGGATATGGATTCCTGTATCGGTATATCTTATAGAACATCCCAAAGGACTGATTCTTGTTGATACAGGATGGGGAAGGGAAATGAGTCCCGACGGTGTATATGATTCAAAGGCACAGATAAAATCTTTCGGTTGCTATTTTCTGTATCTTACAAATCAGGGAGTTGTGGAAAAAGGACAGACTATAGCGGAACAGTTGGCAGCAATGGGACATAAAACATCGGATATCGATTATCTGATACTTACACACCTTGACTGTGATCATGCGCAGGGATTGAAGGATATGAAAGACGCAAAACGTATTATGGTTTCAAGAGCAGAAATGGAGTTTGCGACACACGGTCCCCTGGAAAACAGGATACGTTACCATTCCAAATGGTGGAAAGATGTAGATCTTGAACTGTTTGACTGGAACGATACGGAAGGATATTTTAATCGTTCTTTTGACTTATTCGGAGATAAAAGCATTCAGCTGATAAATATTCCCGGACATTGCGACGGTCTTGTTGCAGTGAAAATAAGTAATAAGGATAATAAATTCGTTTTGTTGTTTTCTGATGGAGGATATGCTGCGAAATCGTGGAAGGAGATGATCGTATCAGGCATCGCAGTTAACAGAGACCAACAGTATAATTCTCTTAAATGGATTCGGGAACAGAGCATGATGCCGGAATGTATTGAGTCAATAGCAACTCATGATGCAGATGTTCTGCCTCATGTTATTGAGTTTTGAATGGAGTCAGACAAGAAATTACTCCTCACAAATAAATGATCTGCGTAACTGGCT
>CAMTON010000187.1 GCA_947074105.1 uncultured Bacteroidales bacterium | reverse complement strand
AAACGCGGAGAAACCATCCTTGAATTATTTACCGTTTCCGAAGTCACCTGTGCTGTAACATTTCTTACCGTTGTAGAAGTATTATAAATAGTGGATGTAACAGAATTATAGGTAACCCGCTCTGTACGCGGATAACCATATATGGCATTTTCTTTCAGATATCGAACTACGGTCAGAGCGTTATTCTGCCTGTTAGCAAGAGTCCCCGGATGCGTAAATCCACTCTCATTAAGTTCAAACTCATCGAGGTCTTCAGGCAAAGATGAAAAATCAGGAAGCAAAGCCCTTATCTCATATACAGAGCTGTTGTTCTGTCCATTTCCGGCACTTACGGAAGTAATATTATCATGTAAAGTCAAAAATATCTGAGGAAACTGATTGACGTGAATCCTCGCTGATTTTCCTGACATAGCACTGCTGACAGTCACTGTAAAACTTTTACCTGTAAACTGATCGGGAACGGTACTTTCGATTCTTATTATGCCCTGCTGAGCCTGATCCGCAACAGCCGACATTCCCGCCGTTCCGGTACTCCATTCAGTTTCCTGATTATAAATCTTTACATTACTTATTGTACATTTCAAATCCGAAGATGAAGAATAAAAAATAGTGGATGTGGTATTTATATCATTCATATATAAAGTGTCATCCCTGACCCAAAGCCACTGAAAGTCTTCTACATCGATAACGACATCTTTTGCATCCCATTCCTTAACTGAATAATTACCTCCTGTCCATGTAGGATCAGCAGAATCTTCAGAACCAAGCTTATCGATAAGCACAGTAATATCATATATATGATTACGCTCTATTTTATAAAGATGGCTCGCGTCAGAAGGATTCATACTGTCGGAATCTTCAGGCAAACGAAAATTCACTGGTACTTTATAATAATTATTTTCTACATACTGACCATTTACTCTGACAGGCCTTTTTATTACGATAAAAGTTTCTCTCGAAGGATCATCATTCCAGTCATTTTCATAACAATAGAATCTGACGTCACAGGGATCATCATTATTTGTAGGAGGATGAATAAAACCATTTGTAGTAAGACCAGTATAAGGGAAACCGTCTTCTATAAGACTTGAATGACTGGCATAATTCATAAGTTTAACCGTCATGTTACTTTCAATGGCTGTCGGAAAATCTTTTGAATAATGAACGTTCATTCTTATCTTGGCACATGCTCTTTTGAAATTCACATTAAGTTTTATCGCATTGTTTTCCGCACTTACAAGTTCTATGTTTTCAAGTTTCGCATCCATCAGTGGACCCATTGAATTCATTGATTCATTACTTACCAAAGAGGAAGATAAGGCTCTCTGAAGGTCATACCAACTGCTAACCTGTGTATCTGTATTGGTAACGAAGTAAAGATTATATTTTTGTTCCGCTTTGAATTTTGTCTGATCGACACTAAGCTTCAGTGACTGAGTATTGGAAGCATTGATGTTAAGATTATAAATATCATCACGGTGAACAAAATTCATATCCTTGTCAAAAATATATACGAATATTCTGCTTATACGATTCTCATTCTGAGATGTAATACCCGGTTCAGTCTCTAGCGTACTCTTTGTAAAACCATTTTCAGAACTCCCGCTAAGTGATACAGACAAAACGATAGCTTCTTTTTCAGAACTTATCTCATCTATAATTTCACGACTTTCCTCACATGCCCACAAAAAGCACATCAGGAATATCGCCAACAGATTAAACAAATATTTATATTTTCTAAATTCCGATTTCATAAAGCCATCAATAACTCTGTTGTGTAACAGTAATATATTCTCCGTTATTTTCTCCTATTTTTAATTTTACCCCGTCAACCGTTATAAACAGTTCCGTAGATCTTATTTCGTCAAAATCCGATTTTGTAGCCCTTACCCGTATAGTGTAAGGTTCGCTTCTCGCAATTCCTTTAGACACACTCTTCTTTCCCGTCCCGAGATCTTCCTCCACAAACTTAAAATCCAGACCGTTTGTAAGAGTAGCCGTCCACACCGCACCATAAAGAATATCTCCGGTCACATTGTCGGGAGCACTTCCGTAATTAAGATCAAGTCTGAACTTAAAATCTATATATGACACGGAAGGTGTTATTTGCTGAGCTGTATTAGGTGTGATATCATAATTATCAATATCAGGCTTCCACCATATCTCTGTGCGGTTTACCAGCCAGTCAATAATACCGGATTCAACATCTACTTTTTCATCTCTTATCTTTGTAATCCTGAATTCATATATATTATTTCTTATGATCTTTCTGAAATATGAATTGTCATCAGGGTTAAAAGAGAATTTATAATTCTTCTGAGAATTGTCGCTGTCACGGATATAGATCTCAAACTGAAGATCTGACGTCGAAGCCATTTCCGGCATATAAACAAACCATTCGCCGTCATTATCAGATAGATTTACATTCTGATGTTGCTGTACATTCGACGGTATATATATATTTTCAGGTATTGAGCCTGTTGTAGATGTAGAAGCGTAATTATACGGAAGGCAATAGCCGGAACTGTTTATCCGGCTTAACCGTAAAGATTCGATCCTGTAACCTTCGGCTGCGACCGACTCGCTCAGACTTACTCTTGTTTTTGCCAGAGAACGGATTACTATTATATCGTCCAGTTTTGTCTGTTCGCCAAGTTTTAGATTCAGAATCTGAGTCGAAGCACCCCACATCGGAATATATTTCTTATTCGTCCCGGCAGAAGGATTAAATTCCCCGGCATTATACCAAAACTGCAACTCTCCTCTTCTGTCATAATTTATATCAGTTCCGCAATTCGCAAAAACCTCTATCCGGTATCTTATATCGCGGTTTATATACTCAACGGGAAGTTCGATATCTCCCAGAACATGATAGACAGAAATGTTTTCCGAACTCTGAAATATATCAACTCTTTCTATTTTTAGAGCCGTCGTTTCATCAGGACAAAGAAAAATCTCCACCTGACGAAAATCAATTGTATTTTCGTATATATCCCCACTCTCTTCTGTTACTCCCGAAAAGCTTCTGGTAAGTGAAGAAATATCACTTCCCGATAAATAAAAAGAAACTCTCACCTTATCCGAAATATCGGAATCGTCAATAATATCCCTGCCCGCATTGCATGAAAGCAACACAGGTAAGATTATAAACGATAAGATATATTTCAGAAAATGATTCATAAATTTTTATTCAAGGTCGGCACTTCCAAACACTACTTTCCAGCCGTTAATTATAATTGTTGAATTTATCCATTGTCCCTGTCTGTCAAGAAAGAAGGTCATATTATATTCATCCAGACGATCGAGATATTCCTGATCATCCATATCCCTGTTATAATAACCTTTTACCAGCAAAGCATAATCGACAAGCGGGATAGAGAGAATTCTTTCTCCGTATTGATTTCGGACATTAAGTACAGGGTGATTACTCTTTATCAGTTTCCCTATAGTTATTTCTGCTACAGCGACACTTACGGACGAAGAACCCTCTTCTCCCGAATCCGCTGTACCCGAGCTTTTGTCCCATGCATAATATGTTATCTTTTCATCAGCCGTCAATTCATTATCATAATTCATTTCAACGTTTTTATCGTCTACAGAGAAAGTAAATCCATTCATATCCAGCGCATTTCCTGACATCTGTTGCAATACGACTCTTACGCTATTGGTATTTTTAAAAAGAAGCATTG
>CAMTON010000186.1 GCA_947074105.1 uncultured Bacteroidales bacterium | reverse complement strand
GCAAAAGGAGAATATGTCGTTAATCATAAAGTGGTTTCGGTAAGATAAAATATAATCTATAATTAAGTGCACAGATATTTTTATAAATCAATCGTTTCATATATATATAAGATGATGGACTTTGGCTTTTTGCCAAAGTCTGTTGTCGTTTTATTATATATGGTATTTTCTTTCTCAGTTTATGCCGTTGAAGATATTTCAATAAGAAATATCGGAGTAGGCGACGGGCTGCCTAACGCTAATATCGCTGATATAAAACAGGATAATAACGGATGCGTATGGTTTGCCACAAAACAGGGTTTAAGCCGTTATGACGGTACACGTTTCACAAATTATGAAACAGCGAATTCCGGTATTTCGGGAAATGAACTCAATACTCTTCATATGGATCCGGACGGAACCGGAATATGGATAGGTACTGAAAGGGACGGATTGAATTTCTTTAGTTTTAAAGAAAGAAAATTCAGAAATTTCACTATCGATCATTCATCTCCCGACTCTATACACAGTTCCGGCATCACCGATATTGCAGATTCAAAAAATAATGGGGTATGGATCGCCACATATGGAGCCGGAGTGGAATTTTATGAAAAGGAAACCAAAAAATTCAGTCATTATAATTCCCGCACTGTTGAAGGAATGTCGGATAATCCTGTATGGAGCATAAAAGAAGATCGTCGTGGCTTTCTTTATATCGGTTATCTTTCTGAAGGTTTCAGTGTGCTTTCTCTTAGGGATAACAAGATTCGCAATTTTAAGAAAAATGAAATTGAAGAACTCGGACCGTGCAGCAATGAGATCGTGAAGGTTTATATCGACCCGCGTGATAACGTGTGGCTTGCAACGATGTTCGGGCTTTGTCTTTATAATCCTAATACAGGGAAATTCAGAACGTTCCGTCATGATCCTGATGATGAAACTTCTATCCTTACAGACAGAATCTATGATTTTGCCTTTAAAAACAATTCTTTATGGATAACCTGCCGAATGGGAGGAGTAAGTGTTCTTGATCTTTCGCAGGATATATATGATACTTCCAGAAAGATAAGATTCAATAATATAAAGGCGGGAAAAGAAGATAATAACCTTTCCAGCATACATACATCTCCTATACTTGCCGATCGTTTCGGTAATATATGGATAGGTTTTGAAGGTGACGGTATTGACTGTATCACTCATTATTCTTCTGATTTTAAGACTATAAGAACAAAAGACCGCAATAAGATGGCTCTTACCTTATGTGCTGATAAGGGAAAGAAAATCTGGATCGGAAATGATGCGGCATCAATTTCGGTGCTTAACGACGAAAATCTTGAAACAAAGATAAAGAAGCGTCTTCCCGATTACTTTCACGATGTGATATTCCAGACTATATATAAGGATAATAACGACAATATATGGTTCGGTACATTTCTACATGGAATAATCCATTATGATACGGCTAAGGATAAGATATCGTTTATGAATCCGGATCCGTCATTACCACTCCATATCAAATGTTTTTCCGAAGATCTGAATGGCAATATGTGGATTGGAACTCATCACGGTGTTTTCTTTTATGACAGGATTTCAGGCAAATTCCGTCATTGCCGTGAAATAAATAATGCTGCCGGAGATAATATCATTTCCGAAATCATTAATGACAGAAACGGAAATCTGTGGGTCGCAACTTTCAGCGGAGGACTGAGTTGTTTTAGTTCTGACGAGTCACATTTATGGCGTTCATATTCTGACAATCGTTTCCCTTCTTCATGTATAAATACAGTTTTTGAAGATAATAACGGAGATATCTGGGCGGGAACAAGAAAAGGTTTGGTTTTTATTAAAAACAGACAGTTTGATGCTCCTGATTTCAGCAATTATGTTGTTTACGGAGAACATAACGGACTCTCAAACGGAAATATCAGGGCAATCAATGAGGATATATTCGATAATATCTGGGTAAGTACGAATATCGGAATTAGTTCCTTTATCCGTTCCTATGCAAGTTTCAACAACTATTACTGGTATGACGGCATAAGCCGTGGAGAATATATCGACCGTGCTACCACAATAGATGATCACGGGATGATATATTTCGGTTCCAGGGAAGGAATCGTTTATTTCAATCCGATGAGATTCAAGAATTCAGAATATAAAAGCGAGGTATCTGTTTCTGATTTTATCGTTATGGGAGTTAGAAACGAGAACAGAGCGAGATTTGTAGATATTTCGGAAAATACTCCTGTTGAACTTCATTATGATGAAAATACTATTCATATAAACTATTCCTGCAAGGATATATCTTATTCAAATGCAATGGAATATGCTTATCAGCTTGAAGGTCTGGAAGAATTATGGTATAATACATCCGACAATCATGTCACCTACAGAAATCTTCCTCCGGGAAAATATAAATTCCATTTGAAGCATAAGATGAGGGGAAATGACTGGGACAGCAATATAGAGACTGTGGATATAATTGTCAATCATCCTATATGGCTAAGTGCCTATGCAGTAGCTTTCTATTGTCTTGTTGCTCTTTCGCTTGTCCTTTTGCTTCTTTATCTGTATCATCGCAGGATAAAAGCTGAAAACCGCCTTATCATTGAAACTGAAACTCATATCAAGGACAAGACGGTAAACTCCGAGAGGCTTGTGTTCTATACCAATATTGCTCATGAACTGCGTACTCCGCTTACAATGATTATCGGTCCCGTACAGGATATGCTTAATGAGGTAAAAGACCCTTCTCTGAAAGACCGTCTGGATATAGTCGACCGTAATGCCCGCCGTATGCATGATATGGTAAACCGGATAATGGAATTCAGAAAGACGGAAACGAGCAACCGCCGTCTTATGCTTAAATATGACAATCCTTCACAGGATATCAATGAGATAGTTTCATATTTTAAAGGGTCGAATAATAATCCGTCTCTGAAAATCAACTGTCTGACAAACGACAGTACAGAAATATGGTATGATAAGGAAGTTATTTCGATTATCCTTAACAATATTATTTCCAATGCAGTGAAATATACAAGGGAAGGGGAGATAAAGATCAGAACTTCCGTGGAGGAGAAGAATGACAGCCGTTATTATACTCTGAGAATTTCTGATACCGGCTGTGGAATTTCTAAAGATAATCTTCCGAACATTTTCAAACGCTATTATCAGGGTAACGGACAGTTTCAGGCTGCCGGTACCGGAATCGGTCTGGCTCTTGTGAAAAATCTTATAGATCTTCATAAAGGGGAAATTTCTGTCGACAGCATTACGGGTAAAGGCACTACGTTTGAGATCAACTTACCAGTAGATTACGATTATCCGGGAGAATTCAGATCTAAAATGTCAAAGAAAGAAACCGAACCTATATTGACTGATTTAGCCGCTGAAAAAAATGAAACCGTAATAGTAGAAGAGGAGGAGGCAGCTGTTAAGATACTTGTTGTTGAAGATAATGCCGATATTCTTTCTTATTTCAGCAATGCCCTGTCTTCATCTTATACAGTTATTTGTGCCAAAGATGGAGTGGAAGGACTTCATATGGCTTTTGAATCGACTCCGGATATTATTATAAGCGATATAATGATGCCTTATATGGATGGTATTGAATTATGTCGTATTGTTAAGAATGATCTTCGTACTTCTCATATTCCGGTAGTTCTTCTTACTGCAAAAGATTCACCTGAAGATAAACTTGAAGGTTATAAGAACG
>CAMTON010000185.1 GCA_947074105.1 uncultured Bacteroidales bacterium | reverse complement strand
CTCAATCAGGTTTATGATATTTATATATCTTAACGGCTGTTTCTGGCCTGTCTTTTTTTCTTATAAGCTGCTTTCATCTTTGCTGCTCCGGAACCATGAGTCCCTTTTACATAACTTGTCTTTTTTGCTTTTGTCTTGATTTTAGGTTCTTGCTGAGAGGAATTTTCGCTTTTTCCTTTTTTGAAAACTATTCCGTCTCCACCAGCCATTATTTCTGCTACATCCATTATTGATAAATTATTATTTTGCCTCAAAGATAATTTAAAAAATAAGAGTCAAAATTTAATGACATCTAATAAATCTATAAAAAGGATTGAGGCAGAGAAAGATATATTAAAACATATAATTGTGTAAATTATAATTAATATTTAAATAATAATTAAATTTAGCGACTGTACCGTGTTTTAAAAGATATATAATGATGAGAATCAGAACTACAAAATTTCGGCTTTTTCTGCTTTTATCGTTTTCTCTTGCATGTTTTTCATGTGACAGGATAAGATATGAAGAGAAAACAATTCTTGTGACCAACAATAGTGATAAAGGAATAATCTTTGAGAGTTATCTTCTAGAGAAGCCGGATATACAACCGTCTGATACTATAATCCGCGGCTTATCGGAGGAGTATGAAAAGAATTATATCGATCCTGGTATTGAAAGTCATATCAATGTTCTTATTTACAGGAATAAGCCGTCCTATCTCGTATGCTATATTATTGATGCTGAAATGATACCTGAAGAATGGGATTATGTGGAAAACATCAATGAAGCGGTATTACAGAAATATATCATACCGGTAAATATTATGAATAAGATTTCGTTTCCGCCTTCACAGGAGATGAAAGATATTCCTATGTGGCCCCCGTATGGAACTTTTAATAATTGATTTTTCATTCAGGTTGTAACTAAATAATATTATAATATGAACAGATTTTACATGATATTCATATTCCTGTTCTTCGCCATGTTTATGGCTGCTCAGGAATTGCCTGTCGATCCGGGACTTAAAACAGGGAAGCTTGACAACGGAGTGACATATTACATTTATAATAATTCTTATTCGAAAGATAAGGCTGAGATGTATATTGCTTTTAAAGTTGGTGCTATTCTGGAGGAATCAGAAGAGAATGGTATGGCGCATTTTATTGAACATATGGCTTTCAGCGGAGGTGAAAAGTTTTCAAAGAAACGGCTGCATGATTTTCTTTCCTTATCGGGAATGGAGAAAAATGCGTTCACAAATCATCTTCAGACTGTATATCATATAAATAATATTCCTTTATCTGAAGATAACGTTCTTGACAGTTGCCTTCTTATAGCTCATGACTGGTCGTCAGCTCTGAGTTTTAATGAAGCGGATATTGAAAATGAGAAAAAGATAATAAGTGAGGAGTTACGTTTTATATATACATCAGATTTTATGGTGGGAGATAAGCTTATGAAAAGTCTTATTCCGGATTCTAAATATAGCTCTCATAACGTTATCGGGAAAGAAGATGCATTCAACGCTTTTACTTCCGATATGTTGCGTAAATTTTATAACAAATGGTATCGTCCCGATATGCAGGCAATAATCATAGTAGGAGATATCGATACTGATTCTGTAGAAGAGAAGATAAAAAATATATTTGGTGATATACCTTTGGCCGATGGTAATTGCGAAATTCCGGTTTATGAAGTTTTTGACAAAAAGAAGTCGCTGATAAAGGTTGTAAAGGATAAAGAGTTTATTTACACCCATTTGTGTATGGACTTTCGTAATGAACCTCTTTCTGCTGCAGAAAACGGAACGGTAGATGCTTTTGTCGTTCATTTTCTTAATGATGTCACAAAATATATAATCAATGAAAGATTTGAGGGAGTTATTAAAGATGCTTCAGGCCAAAAAAATAATATAGAAGTAAATTATGGTGAATTCATGTCTGCAGATTCCGATGAAGCATTTAGTTTCATTCTGAATATAGGAAATGATAATATTGAAGAATCGGCAAAACTGCTAATGAGTGAAATCTCAAGAATACGTAAGCACGGTTTTACAGATGCCGAATATGCCAGAGCAAAACAGAGTCTTAACACAATATATAAAGAACGTCTTGATGAAAAAGATAATACGGAAAACATTATATATGTGGAGCAATATCTGGAGCACTTCTATAAAGGTAAGTATATACCGGGAATAGAGATAGAATATGACATTCTTTGCCAGGTAGCACCTCAACTAAGTATTGAACATCTTAATGAATATGTAAGAGAACTGTTGCCGGAGGAAAATATTGTGATCTATCTTATTGCTCCGGAAAATGTCGAAACACCTGAAGAAAAACTTATCAGTGAGTGGTATGCGGAATGTAATGATATGGAACAGGAACCTTACACCGATAAATTTGCAGATGAACCATTGCTTTCGGAAATACCTGAAGCGGGTAAGATTATTCGTGAATATTTTGATGAGGATACTGATGCAACTGTATTTGAGCTTTCAAACGGCGCAAGAGCGATATTCCGAAAAACCGATTTCAAGAAAAATCAGATATTGTTTTCTGCAATTTCGCCTGGCGGAGGATCTGTATATCCGGAAGATTATATAGTAAACTCCAAGATTTATAAAGATATTTTCGACCTTGGCGGAGCAGGACCTTTCAACAGATCAGATCTGATGAAAAAACTTGCGGGAAAAAATATAGAAATGACAGGCATATACAATCCTCTTTGCGACGGACTTAAGGTATCTTCGACACCGGAATATATGGAAGATTTTCTACAGCTTGTTTATCTTCAGTTCACATCTCCCAATCTGGATCGTGAAACTTTCGATGCCTATATAAAAAGAAAGAGAATGATACTTGGAAGCAGCAATATCAATTTTGTGTTTCAGAATAGTTTTCTTGATATACTGTATAAAGATAAAGTGAGAATGACTCCGCTGAAAGCCGATGATCTTGATAAGGCAGACTATGATCAGATTATTGAATGGCGAAACAAACGTTTCTCTGATGCGGGAGATTATACTTTTGTCTTTGTTGGAAACGCCGATCCTGATTCCTGCCGCAGTCTGGTTGAGATATATCTGGCATCTCTTCCCTCATCTCCTTCTTCTGTTAAGAGCAAGTTTAACCATAATGCTGATATTGGTTTCCGTGACGGTATTGTGAAAGCTTCATTTAACCATAAATCAGAAGTTGAGAAATGTCTTATATCAAGCATATATTCTACAACTGTCGACTATAATCTGAAAAATAAAATCATTCTTGAGACATTTGTTGAAATAATGGATAAAATGCTGACAAATACCATTCGTGAAAAGGAGGGAGGAGTCTATAGTATAACAACGGAGGGAGATATCTTTGATTATCCTGAGGGACAGATTTTCCTGAATATCGTTTATTCTACTGAAACAGGAAAAGAGAAATATCTTAATTCAAAGATAAAAGAAGTACTTGAGGAATTTATATCCGTTGGAGCAAATGAAGACGCGTTTAAAAATGCTGTTGAAACTATCTGTATCAATCATGATAATAATATGAAAGATAACAGTTTTATATTCTCTACCCTAAACCGTAATTATGCTTTAGGAACAAACGATATAAAGGGATATACAGAAATCCTTAATTCCATAACGGGGGAAGATGTCAGACAGATGGCTATAAAACTTCTAAATGAAAATTATGTCGAGGTTATAATGAGAGGTGAGAAGGAGAAATAATAATAA
>CAMTON010000184.1 GCA_947074105.1 uncultured Bacteroidales bacterium | reverse complement strand
CTCCATTTTTCATAACTATTCATATAATCAGATATTTAACTAAATGAACAGTAACAAAAAAAATATGATATAATTATCTCTTTTGCTTCAGATAAACATTTTATCCACCAATAACATGTTCTTACTATCACAAACATTAAGATTACGGAACTTTTATACACATATTTTAAACTAATAAAAAACAGAGACATCATATTTAACAGTAATTACAGGCAGAATAATCCACTCCGATTATATTATAAAGCATATAATTCAAAAACCGTGATTTTTTTTACGACTTCCTTTCATGACCCGGCCTGCCTCTCCGAAGTGGACGACTGATCATCTTATAGAATCCGACCGCATTTCTTGCGGTGGCCGGCCTTCCCCCTCCCCTCCTTCGATTATATCGTCACCATGAAACTTCATCTTTGTCTCAGAAAAAATATTTTTATCTCTTATTATTTTATTTCTACCTGCATTCTCTGACATCCGGTTCATGCCCCCTTGCACATAAAAAAATCCCGGATACACATTATTGCAGTCATTCTACAATATCATGTATCCGGGATCATATTTTCTATTCTTTGTTATCAGTTAAACTGAATAAGGAAAACTATGAGATCCTCTCCCTCTGTCATTCCTATTTTCTTTCTTATTCGATATCTTGCTGATTCAACTCCACGAACGGACATATTCAGATAGCTAGCCACCTCCTTTGTCGGCATATTCAATCTAAGAAGAGCACACATTCTTAAATCCCCGGCAGTAAGATCCGGGTATCTGTCTTTCAGATTGCGGAAAAAGTTTTCGTGAATACGGTCGAAATTTGACTGAAACACATTCCATTCATCCTCTTTAACCAATTTAGACTCCATTTCCCTTATTATTGAATCTATAAACTTCTTGCCCAACGTACCCTTTAGTGAGTTTTGCCTCAATTTATCAATAAGTCCTTTCAGAAAATCATCATAAGAGATCAGTGTAAGAGTTGCTCCTGCCAACTCCTTACTTTTATAAGAGAGCATATCTTCCAGCTTTTCATTCTCAAGTTTCGTAACTACCTGTTCCATCTGCTTGATTTCCGAATCCCTCATCTTACTCTCTTCTTCGTCTTTTCTGATTCTTTTCTTTTCACGGATATTTCTACAATGCGACATTAGGGAATAAAACAAAATCATCATAAAAATTCCATAAACAACATACGCTATCCATGTTTTAAATATAGATGGAGATATCTTGAAACGAAGAGTATCTTCTCCATAAATTTTCCCGTCTTTATCTTTAACCTGAACTATCAGATTATATTTTCCCGATGGCAGGTTACAGAGCCGAATCTCTTTACCGGAAGAAATATTTTCAAAATCCTTATGGTAGCCTTCCAGCTTATATTGTGCAATAAGATTTTCGCTCATATATAACGGGCAGGAAATATTAACCATCACAGTATTATATTCATTCGCCAGTGTTATGTTTCCATTACTGCGAAAACTTAATGTATCAGAACTCTCACACCCCAATGTACATGCTATGACATTTTTTATCTTTATATCTATTTCTTCGTTATACTTATCTTCTTTTGTAAGATCATAACGCGCAATCAGGCCATGTTGACAAAAATATGTCATATCACCCTCTATATGTATTTCAGAATAATTCTCAATCGGCGCATTAGGAAAGAAATCGTAAGAAACAGATCTTTTCTTTTCGATAATGTCGGCTTTATATTTTATAAGCGAATACTCATTTTCTCGTATAAACCAGAAAAGAGTATCAGACAACTGTTTTACTTTGTATACATCACTACAATCCGATATATTCTCATTAAGAAAATCGAAATTTATCATTTTCTGATTTATTTCATCATAAAGATAAAATCCGGTACCATCGGCAAAAAACACCCGCGACCTTAAAGTCATAACATTTATCGGAGTTTCTTTTCCCGACGCATCTAACGAAGGAAAATAGGCCTGAGTCACTACATTTTTAAGATCGCTGCTTAATTCAAGTTTATAAAGGCCTTTGTTAATATGTGATGCCCATATTGTGCCGTTAAAGTCTATTTCAAAAGAGCGGATACGATTTTTAAACCCACGTATATTATGACTGAACTGCCAGTTACCATATCTGTCTTTTTCAAAAATTGAGAAATCGGAATATGACAGTGATAAAAGAAGTTCTTTTCCTTTATGAAAGAATTTCTTTATCGCCACTCCGCCTTCACTGACACCTTCAAATGTTTTGATTTCCGACTTGTCAAGATATGACACCCCTTTATTACTGCCTACAATACACTGATTATCGAAATTATCTATATACCAGCACTGACCGTTTGAATCTGCCGCTTTCCTGAATTCGCCGTTCGATGCAATGGTATATAATCCCTGATTCGTTGCAAGGAAATATCTGTCATCATTTTTCAGCAGATCGAACACCATGCCAAATTCTGTGTGGGCTGGCTCAAATATGGATACCGGAGAATTCATTCTTATGTATGATACCCCATTATCCAGGGCAAGCCAGATTCCGGAGTTTTTATCGGGATGCATAGAAAGGACAGTATTGTTCTGCATACTGTTACATTTATTGATATGCCATAACTTTCTACCATCTTTATCTATTGCCACTACACCGTTGGAGTATGTCCCTATTATCAGAACAGAATCTATAATCGTCATTTTATGACATGATGCACTTTTCAGCAGATTGTCCGCTTCAGTACTGAACTGAATTACCAATCCTCCCTGGCGAATAAACAAACCTTTATCCTCTGTAGCAAACACATATTTTCCGTCAAGCTCTCCCATACCTATGACATCAGATCCGTAAAACTTGTCAGAAGAGACATATTCTTCAAAATCGCGGCCGTTAAACTTCATGACACCACCGTTCTGTTCCCGGCCGAATATCATATCATTGATAAGAAAAGTGTCAGTTATCTTATGTTTAAAAATTCTTTTTTCGATATTTTTTCCATCGTAAATATAACAACATGTATGTGACTGAAAAACCACATTTCCATCAAAAACTATTATAGATTTAAATTCATCATTTTTTGAAACTTCCAGGCCGGAAGACATGCAGGTGTATGAAAGAACTCCTTTTGAGTTTCTTTCAAAATATCCGAAGGTCTCGTAAGAACCCACATATATTCTGTTTTCATAATAAAATACCGATTTTACAACGCTTCCACCAGGCAGGCGGTAAAGGTTCCAGTTTATTCCGTCAAACTCAAGAAGCCCGCGGTTATTGCCGACATATATAACTCCCTCTTCGTCGTGTGTTATATCCCAGTTCTGATTACCTCCTTCATATGCTCGTGCAGAATAATTTACTACTTGGGGTACAAATGGTATTATTGATGAAAAAGAGCTAAAAAGGAATGATTGCAGGAAAAATAAGCAAACTAAAATAAAATTTCTTAACACTCTCATATCTAATATTTAAGGAAGTACAAATATATAGGAATAAGAGTTAGGTATCTAATTTTTAATAGAGATTTAGAAATTAGGCGAATAAAGAGCCCAAAAGTTAAAAAGAGAATAATATTCCAACAAATAATATATAACAAAAAAAGCACCGGTTAATACCGATGCTTTTTTTAGTGACCCCGACAGGATTCAAACCTGTAACCTTCTGATCCGTAGTCAGATGCTCTATTCAGTTGAGCTACGGAGCCATTTTATCTCCAAACAAGAGTGTTACTTCTTTTACGCCTTAGCTTTTCTAGTGACCCCGACAGGATTCAAACCTGTAACCTTCTGATCCGTAGTCAGATGCTC
>CAMTON010000183.1 GCA_947074105.1 uncultured Bacteroidales bacterium | reverse complement strand
AATATGTGTTTAGATTCCGAAGTTGATGTTTCCTCATCACGGATACGCTGATTCTTTATTTCGTTCCGTCCGGATAGTTTTCGATAATTGAGTTGAGATATGACGCTCTCAGCTGAAGCCAGTTTTTCATTTTTCTTATCTCTGATTCGCGATTCTTACCGATAGGCCAGCGTACATTATCGCGGTCAAGTGCGGCAGAGCATCCGTCAAGATATTTATATGTTTCTTCCCACCATGCCCCGACGACATCGTCTTTCATAAGTCTCCATTGAGCCTTATATTGTTCTACAAATTCCTTATGCTTAAAAAGATCTGTAAAGAAGGGATTGATAGCACCTCTGTCTCCTGATTTTGCGGGGTCTGTCCCCATAGCAAGTTCTTTATATGAACTGAAATAATCATGACCGGTGTACATCGTAGCCCAGTCGAAATCAAATCCTGCATCAAAGTCCCATAGAGGACCCATTGTCCACAAACCGCCTTTATCGCGATAGATAAACATACTGCGCGGCGCGTTAAGTTCGACATTGTAGACAAGCTCCTGAATGATCATATATTTTATGAACGACTCAACATCAAGCAAAGATCTGATAAGAGGATATGTGCCTCTTTTTATTGCGCTTTCAAGTTCGGCGAATTCGTCTTTGATTGATGAAAGCTGTCCTGATGTTACATCATCCGGGTGTTTTATACATATCGGAAGCGAATATCCTGAAGACCAGAAATTGTCTGTTGCAGAAGGGCTAAGGCCGGGTCCGTCATCCAGGTCAAGAGCAAGAAGTCTTCCTTCTTCCTTATCTATGTTGACGCGGCTTTTTCCCTGTTGTACCTGTTCGGTAAGAAGATATACTCCCAGGTAAGCTCCGTTAAGAGTAAGCTCGACATAACGGCTGTGATTGGTGTATGGAAGTCCTGCATAATTACCCGCAACAAATGTAAAGGTATTCATCGCATGAGTAGGATCACGGTAATTGGCAAGCAGCACCCAGTCTTTTGCCGAATCAAGTCCGAGAATCTCACTTTTCTTATCCAGTTTTATTCTGTATGGTTTCTTGGGATACCAGTGCCATGTTGAGTTTCCGCGTCCGCGGATTCTGGCAGTTCCGGAATAATTCCATCCGTCATAATCCGAAAGCAGCGAAACATCACAGTTTATATAATCTTCTTTCTCTTTACTTATGACCGGTTTGCCGTCCTGAGTGATAATATTCAGTGAGCTTATCTTATAAACATACTCGACAGGATATTTTTCCGTTTCCGTATCTGTCGTGATCACATCCTCTATATTGTCAGAACAACTCATAATCAGAAAACCTGTGGAAAGCATCGCAAGATACTTTTTTACATCTTTCATTTCCATTGGATTCCTATATTAGTCATTTTTATTTTAATTACAGAGACAGAATATATTGAATATTAAGTCTCTGTAATTATATTCTATTAAGAAGCCTTGCAGCTTCAGCACTTTTATAACTGTCAGTCTTTATGAAAGAGTCACATTAAATGTGACAGTAGCACGATACTGAACTCCGCCTTTTGTATAGATCAAAGCAATTCGCATCTGATATTTGTCTCCTGCAACGCTTTTGCCAGGGAACTGGCCTAATGAGAACACAAAGCTTGAAGAGTCAAATTCCGCAAACACCTTACTGTCATTATCCGAACCCCATCCTATAACATCACCGTTGCTGTCAAGCCAGAAACCGTAGCCGTTAGCTGTAGTAGTATAGTTAAGTGAACCGTCAGACTGTATAGAAGCAAATGCGATTTTACCTTCCTGAGGCTGAGCCTGTGTTGAAAGGAAAGATCCTGATATTTCAGTCGGCTGCATTACGAAAGCCTGAGCTATCTTAGCTACTGCACCGTCACTCATAAGATCAACCGAAGTTCCTAAATAATCTGATGCGCTTGCAGGGAATGATACATTATATACAATGTCAATATCCTGTGGCTGAGCCGAAGGATCGATAGTTACGGAACCAAGAAGATCGGTGTTTTCAAACTTAACCATGTATGGCCACTGTTCGTTTGTGATCTCTTTTTCATTCCATGGATGAGCTTTATATTTAGAAGGAGCACCAAGAACAACAAAGAATAATTTTTCTGTTCCTGCAGGAATCGTGAATTCAACATCTGATTTAGACATAGCATTCATTTCCCCGTAAACTCTCTCTCCTGTATTCTTCATTGCTACAAAACCATATCTCCATCCTGCATATGAACCTGTTGCAGTATTATTGTAAGTCTTGGTAGTACCGACAACAACTTCACCTTCCATATATTGTCCAGGATCATTTGCATGAAGAGCAGAACCCTGAGCCAGACCTTCGAAAGATGTTTTTACAACTGTTCCTGCTTCAGGAACATTGAGAGGTATAACATTGAACCCGGTTGTTCCCGGACAGCTTGCATAAGCAACCTGATAATATCCTTCATCTGTAGTATTGAACTTAGTAGAATATTTGCCCTGATAACCATCTGCATAATCGCGGATAATATCAATATCATAAGTCGCCATTCTTGCCGCATAATCATAAAGTTCGGCATTAAGAAGTTCTAGCTGATTGCCGCAATGAAGACGCATATAAGTCATAAGAGGATCTTCCGGATAAACGGATTTTCTCCAGATCTCTCCTACCACTGTGATATCATGTTTCTGAACCCAGTAATATTGCATCCAGTAACTTGCGTAACGCATCCATTCATGACAGAAATGACGGTGATAGTTTGCGTTCCATACTGCGAAATGATAGTTTGGAAAAAGTTGTTCCGGGTAATCCTGGAAAGACTGCCACTGTGCGCACTGTTCCCAGAAACCATTACCTCCGTTGCTGCCTTCATAACCATAGCGGAAACCTTTCTGGAATGTTTCAGGTTCTCCGTTTTTAAGCTGATCGCAATATACCTGATACTGGAAGCTGTGTCCGATTTCATGAGCTATGGTAGAACCTACAGGTTTACATGTACTTGGATTTACCCAAAGAGCTCCGATCTTATTATCATAACCGCTACCTGTAGCAAGCCATTCAGTCTGATAAATCATATAAATCTGCATTTTATAATCGTCAAGGTATGAAACACCTTTTCCTTTTTCTGCAAATTCAAGCATTTCGACATTTGTTTTGTAGAACTGCTCTGCTTTTATAAGAAGATCATCAATATCCACTCTCAGGTTTTCAGGAACTGAGCTGTCATTAGGATCGTCACCGAATCCGGGTTCCCAGAACACAAAGAAATGTTCGCTCTGTTTTGATCTGAACCAGGACCATTTAGAATCACTTCTCAACATATCCATGCTTCTGAACTCAGAAGGTTTCCAGTATTTATCAAGATCCTTAACATCTGCTTCGTCCATGAACTTAAGAGAACTTCCTGCCTGAACAACACTTATAACTTCGGAACTTGTTCCGCAAGTGACTGTAACCGCTGCTGTTCTCTGATTATCAGAACTGTTTGCTCTGACAAACATTTTAAGATTTATCTTACCTCCTATCCCCGATGTTTTATCAAATGCTATCCATGAGCATGTTGTTGGTGTTGATTCTGTAACATCTTTCGCTTCTACTGTCCAGGAAGCGGCAGCGGTAAAATCTATCACTGCATCCAATCCTTCAGGATCAACAGCAAAACTTTTTAAACTTTCGCTGATAGTCAGTTTGGGAGCTGATTCATTTTTGTTATCGTCACCGCACGAGCTGAAAAGCAAAGCGGAAGAAAGACAGAAAATGAAAAGAAAAAATCTTGTTGTATATAATTTTTTCATAATTCC
>CAMTON010000182.1 GCA_947074105.1 uncultured Bacteroidales bacterium | reverse complement strand
ATATTTCGGATGCATAATATGGAAGAACGGAACTCTTGACTTTATTGAGTTTAAGTTATTAGGCAATGTAATATGTGATTTTAAAGATATATATATCAACATCTTCATAGCAGCATGGATAGTATGCTCTGCTTATTTAGGAATAAAACATAAAGTCAGGACTATCGATATATTAAAATTTATGTTCAGAAGAAAATCAAAAACGTCAGAAGAGATCAAAGTATCTTCTGAAGATATAAATAATTGACCGACTTTTATTTCGTGAGAATAACCGGAATATTATTATTCCTTATAAAATCCTTCTTTATAGAATCTGTAGCTTTCCTCGATCTTTTCTTCCGTATCCGCCTCAAGTGCATAAAGGATATCCCGACAGAATTCAAGATATGCAGTACCGTTGGCAGTAATTATATTTCCGTCTCTTACTGACTGACGGTTTTCATAATAATCTTCACCGCAATATTCAGGACCTGCGAAAAGTTTCAGATATTCAAGGGTGTTGCTTGTATGTCGTATGTTATTCAGAAGACCCAGGGATCCGAGAAAAACCGAAGCATTACAGATACCTGCTATCATCTTTCCTTTTGATGCAGCATCCATTATAACCGGAATAAGTTTCTTTGTTTCCGGAGTAAACCAACTCATCCCTCCTACAAGAATTATTCCTGCATAATCATCCGGAAGTGAATCTATATCATAATCAGGTAAAACCCTCAGGCCTCCTATAGAAACTACAGGTTCGCTTGTTATGGAAAATGTCTTGATCGAATATTTTGATCTTCCCGGCTCGGTACCTCCATTTAAAAGCGGGGTAATAAATGCTATTTCCCAGTCGGCATAATCATTGAGGAAAGCCAGTATAACTTCTTTTTTCATTTCCGGATCTTTAAAATTTTTATTTCAATTCCGGCAAAATAATAAATTTTATTTCAATCCGTAAAAATCTCATCTATCATCTGTTCAAAATTTTTAAAGCAATGCGGGATCAGATATCAAATGATATAGGATCCCGCATTTATATTTTTAAGATAATCTGTTATGTTTAAAACTGATAACCGACTTTCACCATCGCGCCACTGTTATAATCATAACCTATATGTGAACCTGTATAATTCACTCCTAAAATAAGATTGCTTTTAAAGATATAATCATAACCGGCAACACCGATTACCGCAAGTCTTGTACATTCATTATATTGCGGTTCTGCTTTAGCCGGTTTTTCAAATGGTATAGCCGAGATATGATCCCGTTGCATATCCATAGAACCTATACCCGGTGCAATCTGAACATATAATCTGTGGCCTTTACAAGACAGAAAGTCAACCCCGACACCCATACATAAAGCATAATCCTGTCTTGAGTTTGTTAATTCTATTTTCTGATTATCAGATTCATAGCCTGAATAGGTTGCTATTCTTGATCTGTCATTATAGGCACCGAAGAACTGACCTACGACATACACTCTTTTGTTAAGATAAGATTTGAATTCCAGACCGTAAGCTACACCTTTTCCATCTCCCATTTCAGGGAAATATTCAAAACCGGCCATAATGCTTAGCTGTTTTGGTCTTTCCTGTGCATTTATTGCTGCACAGAATGCCATTGCTCCTAATAAGAAGCAAAGTTTTCTCATTTTTTTCATTTTGATATAATGTAAGTGATTTAGTTGCGGTTGAAACCGGGAGGTCAACCATGTTACAATTATAGAAAAGCGATATTATTTCAGTCACTTTTCTGAATAGAGTAGTAAAAGTATAGAGTACAGAGATTTGTTTCTTTAATTGCCCTCACCTCCAGGAATACATTTTAGTAAACAAAAATATTTTTTTTAAATTTACATAAATAAAACAGGTGTATATTTTATAATTTATTAATATAAATAGATTTCCTGTTTTATCATTACGAAAGAGAAAAGCACTGTAACAGATTATATTTCATAAGTGAAGTCATAGTTTTTGGAAAGAGCATATAAAGGAACGGTTACAAATTCAGGACCTGTAAGTTCAATACATTTGCCGATAGGATCGATAAATCTGTCAGCTTTAGAAACCGCATGATTTTCTCTTGCCTTATCTTTAACGGCAATTCCGCTGATTTCATCCATAGGCCAGTAACCGATAAGATCAACTTCATTAACGCTAAGAGATTTATTAAGTGTTGTCGCGTCTATCATGCTGTTCCACAATCTAAGGTCATGAATAATACCGTTGAAATGATTAACCTGATTTTCATCACATCCGAATATCCATCTCGAAAGAGTGAAATCAGGAGCCCCCGAAGGCAATGATAACATATGTATATTATTTACATATACGTTAAGTTTCGCATCAGACATATTATATATAATCTGATACTGTGCAAAACCGTTGCCGAACTGATCTTCATTAAGAGTATTTTCACTCTTATATGTTTTTGATCCGACTTTTATTTCAAGTCGTTTATCGGCAGTAAAACTCATATTGAACAGATTATCGCCTGCGCCGTGAGTAAATACCGTCTGATATTTATTATATGTAAGCGGTTTAAGCCACATCTCTACCGTAAACGATTTATTATCAAGGTTCACACCGTTTGGCATGATCATGAAACCTTCTTTTCCGTCGAAAAGAATACCTGTAGTATGATCGATCTCCTGATTATTCAGGATACCTTTCACAGAGATATTTTCATTAATAGAAGGAAGGATAAGGCTTCCCTGAAGATTCTTGTTATATGTTATCGATATATCATCTCCCGGTCTCAGCACACCGCTGCTCGGAGCAGGAGTTCCGAATACTTCAGGCATCTTAGTATCAAGAGTAAAAGTAAGCACTTCAGTTTCAGATCTGAGATTTCCTTTTCCCAGTGCTACGGCTTTAACATTATATATACCGTCGCGCACGTTCCGGTCAACAAGATTCCATTCAAAATCAATATTTCCTTCCGGAATCTTTTCCTGATTCGCTCCCGGATTATTATAATACTGCTGCAACATTCTCCATCCGTTTTCACCTTCAACAGAAGATTTATAATAGATGGTGATTGTTTCCAGTTTCTTATTATTAATATCATAATCATTGATCTCGACAGGAAATATTCCTTTAAGGCCGTAATCCTTTGTAGGATCCATCTGACAGATATTGATAATAGTATTATCAAGTTTCCGGTTAATATTGATATTACCGCATGAAGGCACAAAATGCGCTGCGATTTCAGCAGTAGATTCAATAACAGGATTATTGGATGTCGGATCGCTCTGACATACGGTACTTAAAGAAAGAATGATGTTATCATAATTCTCTATATCTTCTCTTGTTCTTGAAAGAGAAAGAGTCTTTTTCACTGTTTCGTTATAAGGAACAAGAATTTCAATTCCGCCGAGAATATTCTTTCCGTCAACCGTAAGAACAGCTCCGTCAGGGTTGGAACCTTCGTCAACGCCAAGAAGATATATAATATCATCTTTTGTTTCTGATTCATTCATAAGTTCAAGATCAAAGATCGCGCTCTTATTGCCCGGAACACCTGTTTTAAGAGCTACAGGAACATAAAGTCTTGGTTTTTCAATCTGAGCTGTCGCTATATTGAGAAGATAATTCTTATCAAAAGCTATATTACTGAACTTCCGAATTCGAAAAGCCTTTTGAAGTTATTCCGGGAAAGCTTCTTCAAGCGATCTGAAAACTTCCGGCAGTTTGGAAGATTAAATCTTCAGGACTAGACAATTGTCTGTCTCCTGTATGGGCGTTACATTATTTTCTAATCATAATTACATAAACAAACCCGTCACCAAAACTTATTAAGTTTCTGCAACGGGTTGTCTGCGTA
>CAMTON010000181.1 GCA_947074105.1 uncultured Bacteroidales bacterium | reverse complement strand
TCAAGATTTCCTGTCGGCTCGTCTGCAAGAATAATAGCAGGATTATTTAAGAGAGCTCTTGCAATCACTATACGTTGCTGCTCTCCGCCCGAAAGCTGATGAGGCATCTTATATCCCTTGGTGTGCATATCCACTCTTTTCAGTACAGTTTCAATTCTTTCCTCTATATCATCTTTTCTGTTCCATCCTGTAGCTTTCAACACAAATTCAAGATTAGCATATACCGTACGGTCTGTCAGAAGCTGAAAATCCTGAAAAACTATTCCGATTTTTCTTCTGAGATGCGGAATATGTTTTCTCTTGATTTTCTTAAGATTATAATTAAATATTTCGGCTTCGCCTTTTGATATAGGAATATCAGCATACATACTTTTCATCAGACTGCTTTTTCCTGATCCTACACGTCCGATAAGATATATGAATTCACCTTTATTTATCCTTAAATTGGTATTCTTAAGAATAGTAAGATCCTGCCTTGTGATCTCTACATTTCTATAATCAATCAATAGTTCCGCCATAATTATTATTTTATGAGGTAAATTTACAATTGTATATTGAAAAAACTGATATAAGCAACTATAAATTTTCACTCTGTATAACATGTTAAACGGTATTCTCTCAGGAAAATTATTAAAACAAAAAAGTGAAAGAAATATTCCTTCACTTTTTCGCTTATTTTAAAGTTATTCTTTATGTCTTTTCTTAAGTTCCACCGCAAGATCCTCAATAGAGTGACCTTTCGATGTAAGAAGTACGATCAGATGATAAATAAGATCTGAAGCCTCATATATGAAACCTTCATCTGTTCCGTTTGTAGCTTCAATCACTGTTTCTACTGCTTCTTCTCCCACTTTCTGAGCCATTCGGTTTACACCTTTCTTAAACAAAGAAGTAGTATACGATCCTTCAGGCATCTCATTATATCTCTTTGTTATAAAGTCCTGAAGATATTTAAGGAAATAGATATCTCCTGTATTCTTTTCCTGAAAGCAGGTATCGTCACCCGTGTGGCAGACAGGTCCTACCGGATTGACTTTGATAAGCAATGTATCACTGTCGCAGTCAAGTGTCATGGAAACGACATTAAGGAAGTTTCCGCTTTCCTCACCTTTTGTCCAGAGTCTGTTTTTTGTTCTTGAATAAAAAGTAACCTTTCCCGTGTTCTCTGTAACCTCAAAAGCTTCCTTGTTCATAAAGCCAAGCATTAAAACTTTCATAGTTACATTATCCTGTATGATTGCCGGGACAAGACCGTCCATTTTTCCAAAATCAATATTCATAATTTTCAATATTATATCTGATTAATAAATTCATTATCATTGATAATCTCCCGATTTTATAATCTGACCGGAATGTTCTCCTTGGCCAGATATTCCTTTAGTTCGGAAATAGGTATTTCTCCGAAGTGAAACACACTTGCCGCAAGAGCCGCATCAGCGTTTCCCTTTAAAAATGCATCCCTGAAATGCTCTTTGGTTCCTGCTCCTCCTGATGCGATTACCGGAATGCTGAGCAGTTTATTCAATTCATTAAGAGCTTCATTCGCATACCCTGTCTTAACACCGTCATGTGTCATACTGGTGAATAATATCTCTCCCGCACCTCTTTCCTGTGCTTCTTTTGCCCATTCGAAAAGGTATCTTTCAGTAGGAATACGGCCTCCGTTAAGATAGCATCTCCAGTCATTATCTTCAAAGTTAGCGTCAATAGCAACAACACATACCTGTGCTCCGAAGTTCGCCGCAATCTCATTGATAAGCCCGGGATTTCTTAATGCTGAAGAATTCAAAGACACTTTATCCGCACCGGCATTAAGAAGTCTGTCCACATCCTGAAGCGCATTTATACCGCCGCCCACCGTAAACGGAATGTTTACTTCTGCCGCCACCTTTCTTACAAGATCCGTAAAAGTCTTTCTTCCTTCATGAGATGCCGTAATATCAAGATACACAAGTTCATCAGCTCCCTGGAGGCTATACTGCCGTCCCAGTTCGACCGGATCTCCGGCGTCTCTGAAATTAACAAAATTTACTCCTTTTACCGTCTTTCCGTCTTTTATGTCAAGACATGGTATTATTCTTTTTGCAAGCATAATTTCAAATTTTATTATAAAAACCTATGCAGATCCTTAAGACTGATATAACCTTCATATATCGCTTTCCCGAAAATAACTGCGGGAACTCCGTTTTCTTCAAGACGTTCAATATCTTCGATACTGCTTATCCCTCCGGAAGCAATAAGATAGATATCAGGGAACTCATTAAGCATCTCTTTATATAGATCCAGAGAAGGTCCCTGAAGCATGCCGTCTTTACTGATATCGGTGCTTATCACCTTTCTGATCCCTTTATTATAATAATCTCTTATAAAACTGTCCCAGTGAAGATCTGAATTCTCAAGCCATCCGCTTACGGCGATATTCTTTCCCTTAACGTCGGCTCCGAGTATTATTCTTTCTTCTCCGTATTTTTCAATCCATCCGGTAAATACCGCTTCATTCTTGACAGCTATGCTTCCTCCGGTAATCATCTTTGCTCCGCATCCGAAGGCGATATCAAGATCTTTGTCGCTCTTCAGTCCGCCGCCGAAGTCAATAACCAGCGATGTATTGTTTGCTATTCTTTCAAGAACTTTCCAGTTTACTATATGACTTGCTTTAGCTCCGTCAAGGTCGACAAGATGAAGACGTTTTATTCCGTTATCTTCAAATTCCTTTGCCACTTCAAGAGGATCTTCATTATATATCTTTTTCGTAGCGTAGTCCCCCTGAGAAAGTCTTACGCACTTTCCTTCAATAATATCAATTGCCGGAATTATCTCTATCATTATATATCTATTTTAAATCAATGAAATTCTTTAATATGCTTTCTCCTGTCGATCCGCTTTTCTCGGCATGAAACTGAGTGGCATAGAAATTATCTTTATTAAGGGCTGCACTGAAAGGTTGAATATAATCGGTCTGTGCTATTGTAAACTCGTTAACAGGAACATAAAAACTATGAACATAATATACAAACTTACCTTCATGTTCTTTAGTTATTATATTTTCTTTTCTGACATGAAGGTCATTCCAGCCCATATGCGGAATCTTATGCTTACCGTCAGGGAGAAATGCTTTAACCGGTGCATCAAAAATACCGAGGCATTCCACATTCCCTTCTTCGGAACTCGCACACATAAGCTGCATTCCGATACATATTCCCAGGACAGGCTGCTTCAGATCCTTAATCAGCTGATCCATTTTATGATGCTTAAGATATTCCATAGTCGATTTCGCCTCTCCGACCCCCGGAAAAATCACTTTATCAGCGCCGGCAATTATCTCTTTATCATCCGTGATAACCGCATCTACGCCTATTCTTTTTAATGCGCAATCCACAGAGTAGATATTTCCTGCATTATACTTAATAATTGCAACTTTCATAATTCTTTCATATAAATCATAAATAGAAAAGCAGTGTAATAAAACCTGTCATAATTCTGTTCCAGTGCCATTCAGATCTCATTTCCTTATGTAATAACAATCTGAGGGCATAAGAGAATAACCACTGTATAATTATTTTTTGTATATTTTTACAAAGAAATATTTAACATTGGCAAATATAACCATTTACTAACAATTGTCTTTATTTTGATTACACAAATGCCATAAATCACTGTTTAAAATATCATTTTATAACAAAACTATTATTGTTAATTTGTCATTTCTTATCAGATAAAGGATTCCGTCTATATAAAAAACAAGACTGCCATCAGGCATATGATGCATCTGATGACAGTCTTGATTTTATATTTTATACTTTAATTATTGAAGTTCGGTAAGTATATTTTCGATATTTACCTTTGTAAGCAAAGTTCCGCCGCTGAATGATCCTCCGGTATTTATTCCGTAAAAATCATCACCTCCGGACACGCTACCGTTAATATA
>CAMTON010000180.1 GCA_947074105.1 uncultured Bacteroidales bacterium | reverse complement strand
TATTGTCACTGTACAGTTGCAACATTATCACCGTACGATTGCGATATGATAAGTGGGCGTCTTTTTTGATTATTGTCTCAATTATTTTTAATTATAGTTTTTTCTTTTTTTGTAATTGCGTAATAAACAGAGAGTATCTTTGCAGAAAATTATAGAGTAAAGGAGAATAAAAATGAATATAGCGGCATTAGTGTCGGGAGGAGTCGACAGCTCTGTCATTGTCCATCGCCTTAAAGAGGCCGGATATGACCCAACAATATTCTATATCCGTATAGGTATGGAAGATAAAGACGGCTACATCGATTGTCCTGCCGAAGAGGACATCGAGATAACAACCTATATCGCGAGGAAATACGGTTGTAAATTTGAAATAGTTTCGCTGCATGAGGAGTACTGGGAAAATGTGGTCAGCTACACTATAGAAAATGTGAAACGCGGTCTTACTCCGAACCCTGATATGATGTGTAATAAGATGATCAAATTCGGATCATTTGAAAAAAACTGGGGCCATCAGTTCGATAAGATTGCTACAGGACATTATGCAAGGACAAAAGAGATAGACGGAAAGACTTACCTTGCTACGGCAGCCGATCATCATAAAGATCAGACATATTTTCTGGGACAGATCAATTATATGCAGGTCAGCAAACTGATGTTTCCAGTAGGTGATCTTCAAAAAAGTGAAGTGCGGGAGATTGCTGCCGCGCAGAAACTTCCGAGCGCTCTTCGTAAGGATTCGCAGGGAATATGCTTTTTAGGAAAAATAAACTATAATGATTTTATTGAAAGATATCTGGGGACAAAACCCGGAAAGATTATAGAACTTGAGACAGGCAAGCAGGTCGGAACTCACCGCGGCTACTGGTTTCATACCATCGGACAGCGTAAAGGTCTTGGTCTTAGCGGAGGACCGTGGTTTGTTATCAAAAAAGATATTCTTGAAAACATCATATATGTATCTCGCGGATATGATCCTCAGACACAGTACGGCAATGTGCTGAATCTCGGAGCTTTCAATTTCATAAGCGAGAATCCGTGGATCGGAGAGCTTGGCGACCGTTTTGAAAATGATAAGTCAATAGATCTTGGCGAAATTGCTTTTAAAAACCGTCATACTCCTGAGTTTTCAACAGGAAGACTTGAAAAGATAGGAGATGTCTACCGTATCGTTTCGGATCAGCTTGTACAGGGTATAGCGCCGGGTCAGTTCGGAGTTATTTATGATAAGGAAAAAGAGATTTGTCTTGGAAGCGGAGTGATAATATAAGATTATAAATCAAAGATATTCAGAGATAAAAGAGATGCCTTTTTTGGGGTATCTCTTTTTTTGTTTTAGAAAAATTTATAATTATATTAAAATATTGATAGTTAGGAGTTTCAAAAGATTAAAATTCTAAAAAACATAAAACACATATAAAGATATCACTGTTTAGCCGACATATGACAATGTTTTTATGAAGACAGATAATTACCCTTGCCGATTAAAATTCAGTAACCTGTTTTATCTTTTTTCAATATTTTACGGATTTATTCTGTATTCCTGTAAAGATGAACTTGTTACTCCTGTACAGAAAGAAACTTTTATATCTTTTAATGTTAGTATTGATAATTCAATAACTAAAGGTTTGCCTATTGACTCTGCCATGGCTCCTACTTTCACTGAGTTTGGAATTTTTGCTTATGAAACAACCGGTACTTTTGATGAAGAAAATGTTCCTTTTTCTTTTTATTACGATGACCAGTTCAATAATAAAGCAGTAACAAGAGAGGAAAATAATAAATGGGTTCTCGACAGAATATATTACTGGCCACAATCGGGATATATATCTTTTTTTGCATATGCTCCATATACAACTGATGAAACAAACGGTTTAACATTAAATATAACATCGGGAGAAATACCTACAATTACATATAAGGTTCCCGCTCAGGTTGCGGTTCAGCCGGATCTAATGGTTGCTATTCCTCAAAAAAATATTTTTCGGGAAACAGTGAATATTCGTTTTGCTCATGCTCTTGCTGCAGTAGGAGTCAATGTGTCAGGACCGGATGTGAAAATAGATTCAATATGGATAAGCGGCATTAGTGTTGAAGGAACGCTTGCTATAAATTATAACGGAGATTCTCCGCAATGGAGCGATCTGGGGAACGCTGTAAATGAAGATTTTTTAATAGGTCTCAAAAATAATGTATATGCTACGGAAGATGGAGATTCCACAGTTATGGCTTCTGACGGATATCTTATGATGATACCACAGACTCTTGGAGATGATGCTAAGATGATGATTAAATTTCAGAACATGGATATAAAAACGATTTCACTGAAGACCTCTAAAATTACGGAATGGCAGGCCGGTCAGAAATATATTTACTATCTGAATGAGGGTTCTTATGATTTCAGTGTTACTCCAGACTCAGCCGTCTGTACATATTTAGGTGATAATTTTAATTTTAATATAACAAGCACCTATACGCCCAAAAACGGTACCGCAAATGATATGCCGTGGTCAGTTTATACTATTTCCGATAATGATACGGTATGGATAGATAGTTTGGCCGGAAACGGTGGAGTAGATCTTTCAAAACTTATTTCTATAGGAATTGCACCTTATACCGTAACATCTTCAAGTTCACTGGATAAAGAGCTGGTTGACAGTAGTGCTAATGTTACATTTACATATACAACAGATCTTTCCTTTTATACAAGCGATAACTCTTCTGACTTTAATAATCTTTACACCTCTGCAAATTGCTATATGGTGAATAAGGCGGGTAATTATAAATTCCCATGTTGGGTTATGGGCAATGGGTTACTTAAAACTGATTCTTCAACTAAAGGTATTCCTAATAATGAAAACTGCTTTCCTTCTGAAGGAGAGCTGTATGTTAATTATAACGGAAGTAATATTAATTCGGTAAATGATTTAATTATAAATACTGCTGGTGCCACTGCCGAATTATTATGGCAGGATGCTCCGGGTCTGATTACGGATGTAGGCTTAAGTGATGATAACGGTTATATAACTTTTACAGTACCTAAGGTAAGTATAAGAATGGGAAATGCATTAATAGCCATAAAAGATGCTAGTGGTACAATAATGTGGAGTTGGCATATCTGGGTGACTCCATGGAAACTTGAATTGTTTGAGTCTAATGAAAATGAAATTGTTTATTTTAATCACAATATAGGGCAGTGCTATAAAAGTGATTATTCGTATGAAAAAAGAGAATATAATCTTGTATTCAGACAAAATGAAAGTAATATAGAGCAAAGTATCATTATAACTCAGGTTGCAGATTCGGTTTCTCAAGGTTATAATTCTCCATATTATCAGTGGGGCAGAAAAGATATAATGCTATCTGCTGACGGAATGGGTGGTGAAAAAAGTTGCTTCGGACCTTCACCTTTCACTATATCATCTACTTCAGGAAGTGTTTCTTTGCAAACAGCTATAAAAAATCCTAATGTCTTTTATAAATCTTCAGATAGTTGGCTTGATTCTGACACAATACATTTGTGGTATGTAAAAAAAGATACAATAGAGCATAAATCGATCTATGATCCTTCTCCTATAGGGTTTAGAGTTCCTAATAAAACAATATTTGGAAAACTACATCGAAATCAAGGTTGGACTGAACAAGACAATTTCGGAATTTATTATTTTCAATATCAGAGTACAAGTTCAAGTCAGATGATGCTTTTGATGCTAATGGCCTGCGGATCAAGAGCAGCTTCAACCGGTGTTATAACCGGAAACGGAACAGAAGGCAACTACTGGAGTGCGACTTTTGATACGAATTTGACGTCGTACGGAATATTCTTTGATGAAACTCAGGTATATGAATTTGTTAATGATTATCCTGCTGCTTCCGGTTATACTATAACACCGGTAAGAGAGTATACCGATTAATCTATATCAGTCCCGCTGCATAATCATTACCTATCTT
>CAMTON010000179.1 GCA_947074105.1 uncultured Bacteroidales bacterium | reverse complement strand
TCAAGCTTACCTACATAAGTACCCGCCACGTCATGTACTGTAATGTCAGCTTTAGCGCTCATAAAAAATCCCGCAAGAAGCGGAATAAATAGTAATTGTTTTTTCATAAATAGATATTTTTTCTAAATTTAACAATGCCTTGTACAGCTTCACGAAGAAGCTGCACAAGGATTACTTTATATATAAAAAATTATTTTACTTCTCAGTAGATTAGAAAACATATGCAAATCCAAGATTCACATAAATAGGATACATATCAAATTTGATAGTTTCGAAATCAGATTTAAAGATAGGAATCACTCCCCATGTCAAATCAGCACAAATATTAAGATGTTTGAATGCTTTCCACTGTACTCCGACCTGAGGCCCTGCCTGAAATCTGTTTAGTTCAGTTGAAAAATCATATGTAGCCTGAGCGTCATCCTCGAAAACCACTTTGTCTCCTGTAGGATTTCCTTCTCTTAAATAGCCTTCATAAACATAGCCGTGAAAACTGCCTTTCATCTGATATGACAGGAATGCTCCTACCGATACTTCCCATCTTCTTGACAATTTATATAATGCAAGAACCGGAACTGTCAGATATGAATTATCAACCTGTGTAACAACATTACCGGTCCAGTTTCCTTCGATCACCTTACCGTCTGTAGATGTCATCTTCATTCCGTAATTCTTAACGTTGGCATCGGTTTTCATCCCTTTATTCTCAAGACGAAGCCCTACGAGCATACCCCATTTATCAAACCATTTTACCACGTCTGCTTCAACAGCGATCTGAAGTGTCGGATCATAACTGTTTATCTTTCTTATTTCCTGCGGCAAAGGCAGAGGCGAAGTTCCGCCGATATTAAATCCTGCCTTCAGTCGATATTCAAGACCACGCAGGTAAGACCATTGCAGCCCTTTTGACGGATAATCGTCATTTGCAAAAACAGATGCAAGTGAGACTATTATAAATGATGCTAATAATATTATTTTCTTCATTGTTATTCTTCACAAATTAGTTCAACTTCGTCCACGATCAATGTGCTGCCTACAGCACCTTCAAAAATATCTCCTGTCTTACTTGATGAGAATACAACAGTAAGATTGTATTTATATGAATTCTGTTTCTCTTCTTCAAAATTCTGCAGATAATTGAAAGGTATATTAAACTGCACATATTCATCCGACACAACTTTATCTTCAACTCGTGCTATAGCTACGATATCAGGACTTGTAAGAATATTTTCTCCTGTCAGATAATTATTACCATTTGATGTATCATACAGAACCGCATAAATATCAAAGTCATCTTCGCGGTCATAAAATACGGTATTATTCTTATCTGTAAAGAATTCTCCCGGCTTATATTTATACCAACCTTTGAATCTTAGCGGTTTTAATGAAAATGGTTTTCCAAATCTTGTCGCTCTCAACGGATTTGTAAGAGCTGTTGTCGTAACAAATGTACCAAGGAATAAATTGCCTGCTGCAATTGGCTTCTTAAGGTCAGCACCCCATGCTCCGGTACTACTTGTTACCAATTTTAATGCAGATCGGCCCTCTTTTGCATCTTCTGAATAATAAGTAGGGAATAATTCCGGCGAAGTTCCGCCTCCACTGAATACAAAAGCACTGTTTCCTGAAGCCCAGTCCTGACGTTCTCCATTATTCAACTCATAGAAAAGACAAAATTTGCCATCTTTGATTTCATAATTTTCAAATGAATATTTTGTTTTAGGCCCCATCAGATTGAAGCGGATCTCATACTCTTTACTCCAGTTTCCATCTTCCGAAAATACGGTATATGTCATACCTGTTGAAAAGTCATGGGTTGTTCCACTTTCCGGCATAATCTTTGCTCCGGGAGTAAGTATAAATTCCGGAGATAGGGAATTAAGGTCAATTCCCGGCCTTGCCTGAAAAATTATAAGATTGTTTTCGATGACTGGTTCCCCTATGATGTGTTCATCATCAAGGTTAACCCATTCTATATCGCATTCGGCATTTAAAGCCTCTTCCTGTATACATGAATACAATAAAATTCCTGTTGTTATTGCTAACAATAAACTTCTTAATATCCTCATTTTTAATTATAAATTAATTCACCTCTTTAAAAATGCAAGTATAGCGCATTTAGATTTTGAGAACTACATATTTTTTCTCAAAATTATGTAAAGTTTCAAAATGCCTATAATAAATTCAACAAACGACAAGGTATAAATCAACCAATCTGTCTAATTTATAAATGAAACAGATATAAAACCAGGCCGTTTTAAAATGCAGATTTATTCATTTTCTGAATAAAAATACAACTCAATTGTAGTAGTAAGTTATCTGAAATATAATAACGTAATGTTTATTCATCATCACTGTCGAAATCGAAATCAAAGTCGAAGCCATCATCATAAAAAGTAGGTTCGGTGAAATCCTCCATACTTCTTCTGTCTTTTTTTGTAGGTCGTCCCGTGCCTTTGGCTCTGTTTACAAAACCGCCGATACGGTTTAGCTCAAGTATATCGTACTGCGACTGCGGAGTCACATTCTCCATATATTCCGGCACAAGCTTGGCTCCCATTCTTCTTTCCGAGAGATTGAGAACTTTAAAAGAATATGTCACAGGCGGCTTTCTGACATCAATCACATCACCGACCTTTATCATTCTTGAAGCTTTGACATTGGTTCCACCTATGGAAACCCGTCCTTTTTTACAAGCTTCAACGGCTATCGTTCT
Organism: uncultured Bacteroidales bacterium; assembly: GCA_947074105.1. Taxonomy (GTDB): domain Bacteria; phylum Bacteroidota; class Bacteroidia; order Bacteroidales; family JAUNSR01; genus JAUNSR01. The sequence goes on along the minus strand of CAMTON010000179.1, from coordinate 1,311 downwards.
GCTTTTAAAAATTCTGACAGCCCACAGCCATTTGTCAATTCTTACTTCGTTCATCTATTTATTGTTGTATTGATTCATTGTTATCTGGATTCCCGCAAGACAGAAACTTTTAATTATTTCTGCCGCTTTTTTCAGTTTTCCCGAAAGCGCGGCTTCCTCTTCTTTGCTGAAGTTGCCAAGCACATAGTCAACCTGGCCACCTTTAGGATAATCATTTCCTATTCCGAATTTAAGTCTTGCATACTTAGTGTTACCCAATACGCGGGCCACATCCTTCAGACCATTATGTCCGGCATCGCTTCCGGCACCTTTTAGTCTCAGCGTTCCGAAAGGAAGTGCTATATCGTCAACTATGATAAGAACATTATCCTGTTCGATATTTTCTTTCTGCATCCAGTATCTCAGCGCATTTCCGCTCAGATTCATATATGTAGAAGGCTTAAGAAGTATAAGTTTTTTATTTTTCACCTTCAGCTCTGTTACGGCGCCGTAGCGCTGATCGGTAAATTTCACATCACCTTCTGCAGCAAGCTCATCAAGTACTCTGAATCCGATATTGTGGCGTGTATATTCATACTCCGCTCCAATATTGCCTAATCCACATATCAAGTATTTCATATTAATCTAAAAACATTACCGTTAAAAAACAGAAAACCCTTTATCCTGCATAAAAATGCTTGATAAAGGGGATTCATTAATTGGATTCTTATTTTTTTGCCAAAGCACCTCTTGCAGCACGTGTAAGTTTAACAGCACATACAACAGCATTTTTAGCATTAAGCAGTTCCATTTTGTCAAATGCAAGCTGACCTACCTGGATACTTTTTCCAAGGCCAAGTTCAGTTACGCTGATTACAAGATTTTCAGGAACATCTTTGTAAAGAGCTCTTACGCGAAGTTTACGCATTTCCAATGAAAGTTTACCCCCCTGACGTACACCGTCTGCAAGACCTTCAAGTTTAACAGGAACTTCGATGATGATTGGTTTTTCTTCGAAGATCTGAAGGAAATCCATGTGAAGAACTTCGTCAGTTACAGGATGAAACTGGATATCCTGAAGAATTGCATTACAAGATTTTCCGTCAACTGTAAGTTCTACAACGAAAATGTCCGGAGTGTAAATCAAGTTACGAACTGCAGACTGATCAACTGTAAAAGATACAAGCTGTTCTGTTCCGTAAAGAACTGCAGGAACTTTAGAATCTTTACGAAGCGCTTTTGACGCTTTTTTTCCAAGATCAGTTCTCGACTGACCGGCTAATTGAAATGTTTTCATTTTTAATTTGTTTTGTGTTACTCAAAATTGAGGAT
>CAMTON010000178.1 GCA_947074105.1 uncultured Bacteroidales bacterium | reverse complement strand
GATAATAATTTCAGGTTATTGATGCAGGGAAAAACATTTGACGATTATTTTAGTTTTATTAATGAGAGTGCAGATGCTGCAAGTGATTCAGTGGATATAGTATCCGATACATCGGAACCTGTAATGCAGGAAGAAACGCAAAGCGAAGAGACGATATCTCAGAATCTATAATTCCGGGAATATCCTGTCCGGTTAATGAGAATCGGCCGGACAGGATATCCGTCATACTTTTTGCGATATACATTCCGCAGATGTAAAGCAAGACATAAAAAACATTAATCTTGACCCGAAGAATTTTTCAGCTCTGTTTTTAATTATATATATTTTATTTTTGTATTAGTTCTTAAATAGAATATATCAGATTGTTTCAGCTAATAAATAGATAATTATGAAAAAGGAAAGGATTCTTTGGGCAGATGATGAAATAGAACTTCTAAAACCGCATATTTTATTTTTAGAACAGAAGGGATATGAAATTATCTCAGTCAACAACGGTGACGACGCTATAGAAAGAGCGGACGAAGAGCTTGTCGACCTTATTATTCTTGACGAGAATATGCCGGGACTTAACGGACTGGAGACTCTTGCCATAATAAAGGAAAAGCATCCTTCCATACCTGTGCTTATGATAACCAAAAGCGAAGAAGAGGATATCATGGATCAGGCCATAGGAGGCAAAATAGCTGATTATCTTATCAAGCCGGTAAATCCGAATCAAATCTTTATTTCAATAAAAAAGCATCTTCACGGTAAGGATATCGTGGCTGATGTCAAGACTTCGGGATATCAACAGGATTTCTCAAAGATAAGCATGCTTATAAATGATGCCCGCGAGTATGAAGACTGGATAGAGATTTATAAGAAACTTGTTAGCTGGGAGCTTGAACTTGAAGATACCGACAGAGGACTTACCGAAATGCTTAAGATGCAGAAGACAGAGGCTAATGCCGCATTCGCTAAGTTTGTAAAAAAGAATTATGAGGACTGGATCATCGATCCGGAGGTAAGACCTCTTATGAGTCCCGATCTTTTTAAGAAAAAGGTATTTCCGATGCTGGACAACGGAGAAAAGGTGTTTCTTGTCGTAATCGATAATTTCAGACTTGATCAGTGGAGATCAATAAAACCTATATTGAGCGAATATTTCACTTTTGAGGAAGATATATACTGCAGTATTCTGCCTACGGCGACACAGTATGCCCGTAATGCTATATTCTCAGGTCTTATGCCTGATAAGATATCTCAGATGTTCCCTGAACTTTGGGTTGACGAAGATGAAGAGGAAGGAAAGAATCTTAACGAAGCACCTCTTATCCAGACTCAGCTTGACCGTTTCAGAAAGAAATATCCTTTCGCTTATTATAAGATCAATGAGTCATCATTCGGCGATAAAGTGATTTCTAATTTTAAGAATATCGAGCACAATCCGCTAAATATAGTAGTGCTTAACTTTATAGATATGCTTTCCCATGCAAGAACCGAATCGAAGATGATCAGGGAACTTGCTTCTACCGAAGCTGCTTACAGAGCTCTTACAAAGACATGGCTTGAACATTCTTCATCCATAGATCTGTTTAAGCGCCTGGCAAACAGCAATTATAAAGTTATCATTACAACTGACCACGGCACAATAAGAGTTGATAATCCTATAAAAGTAATAGGTGATAAAAATACAAATACAAATCTTCGCTATAAGGTTGGTAAGAATCTTAGCTATAACCCAAAACAGGTATTCGAAATAAAGAATCCGGCCAAGGTCGGACTTCCTTCGCTTAATGTGAGTTCGGCTTATATTTTTGCCTGCAACCGTGATTTCTTCGCTTATCCGAATAATTATAACTATTATGTGAGTTATTATAAGGATACGTTTCAGCACGGAGGAGTTTCAATGGAGGAAATGCTTATCCCATGGATAGTAATGGAACCCAAGAGCGGACGATGACAGAAATTTGAGAGATAAAGATTATCTTTACAGAGAAGAATCATAATATAAAATTACTCGGAAAAGAGTAAGAGCAATATCTTAATATGAAAGAACTAATAATTAAAGACATCGACAGTATCAACGAAACTGCCAGAGAATTTATCAAACTTATAGATCAGGACACTGTATTTGCTTTTTATGGCGATATGGGAGCAGGAAAAACAACATTTATCAAAGCTATCTGCGAAGAGCTTGGCGTGACAGATGTTATTAACTCTCCTACTTTCGCAATCGTAAATGAATACAGATCAGCTACTGCAGAACTTATTTATCACTTTGATTTCTACCGTATCAATAAGATAGAGGAAGCTTATGACTTCGGTTATGAGGATTATTTCTACAGCGGTGCTCTTTGCTTCATTGAATGGCCTGAAAAAATCGAGGAAATTCTTCCGGGCGATGTAGTAAAGGTGAATATCAGAGAAAATGAAGACGGTTCACGTTCTGTTTTGATCGGAGAATAATCTGATTTGGTTTTTATATCCTGAATAATAGTTATAACCGGCAACTTAATGTATATTTCCATTTAGTAATAACCGAAATAAAATAAATGACAATGAATGCAGTAGAAATATTTTCCGGAGTACTTTTTCTGATAATAGGATCGTTATCATTTATTGCCGCGATTGTAAATCCCGACTGGTTTTTCAAGACCAGAAACGCTACATTCTTTGTCAGACTCCTGGGCAGAAACTGGTCCAGAGTCGTTTACGGAGTTTTCGGGCTTGCGGCAATTGCGGTGGGAATTCTTTTTATTACGGGAACTGTGGCTTCTTAAGAAAACACAGATAAACCGGTTACTTTTTATAAAACAACTATTCAGAAAATAGTAATAATATGAACCTCAAAAGTCTTAATCTGACTTTTGAGGTTTTATTTTATCCGTAACACAGCCTGACTTATATGATGAATAAGGTTTTATTCAGTCTGTATTTTATTTAAAATCAGGCATCTGCCGGTTATTAAAAACAGAATATGTAATTGAGATTATTAAATAAGTAAAATGTATTAATCTAAAATTCATATGATTCTGTTTATGATAAAAACCCTAATTTTTTTTATATTATGGATACATTGAGTTTAAGACAGGAATGGGATAAAACGTTTCCGAAATCAGATAAAGTTGATCATATAAAGGTGTCTTTTCACAACAGATACGGCATTTCATTAGCGGCGGATCTGTATAAACCTAAAAATCATCCGGGAAAATTTGCTGCTATAGCAGTATGCGGACCGTTTGGAGCAGTAAAAGAGCAGGCATCCGGTTTATATGCACAAATAATGGCCGAAAGAGGATTTCTCACTATTGCTTTTGATCCGTCTTTCACAGGAGAAAGTGGCGGAGAGCCTCGTTTTATTGCATCTCCTGAAATAAATACGGAAGATTTCTCTGCTGCTGTCGATTATCTGTCTGTGCGTGAAGATGTTGACCCCGATCGTATCGGTATTATAGGGATTTGTGGTTTTGGAGGAATGGGTCTTAATGCAACTGCAATAGATACCAGGATTAAGGCTGCTGTAATATCTACCATGTATGATATGAGCCGACAACTTGCCAACGGTTATTTTGATAAGACAACGGTTGATGAACGATATGAACTGCGTAAACAACTGAATGCTCAACGTATTGCTGATTATAAAAATACTTGTAACTCACTAATCGGAGGCGTACCTTCGCAATTACCTGATGATGCACCTTTCTTTTTAATAGATTATTTTGATTACTATAAAACACCTCGCGGATATCATCCACGTTCAGTAAATTCGAATGACGGGTGGACTAAGACGACTCCTTTACCTTTTATGAATATGCCTTTGTTGAGTTATACCGACGAAATACGTAATCCTGTGTTGATGATACATGGCAGTAAAGCTCATTCATTATATTTTAGTGAAGATGCCTTCAAAAAACTTAAAGGTGACAACAAGGAATTGATGATTATTCCCGGTGCCGTACATACAGATCTTTATGATAATCTAAAATTTATTCCTTTTGATAAGATCAATACTTTTTTCTCTAAATATCTAGCGCACTGATATGTAATCATAACTCAATTAAAAAAACATCATATGATAAGCTGTTTTTATTCA
>CAMTON010000177.1 GCA_947074105.1 uncultured Bacteroidales bacterium | reverse complement strand
GAAATGAATCCTGCATAGGACATATCGCACTACCTCTCGAACGGACGTTTTTCTGAATAAAATTTTCTATAGAAGCAGATCTGAATACGACGGAGTAACTTGATGTTGAAGAGGACTCAACAGTTGATGTCCAGTAACTTCCCCCTGTAGCATTATCGAGCACGTCACCGGTGCTACCCTCTCTGTATCCTGAAGCTATCAGAATCAGGTCGGTTTTCTGCGTAGATTTCCCATTATAATATCCAAAGATATAATATCCGAAATCATATGCTGTTTTCCATCCTCCGTCATCACCCATACTCAATTTATCCATTATTGTGTCTAAAGGCACTTTATATTTTATTGGCGAAGGATCATAAAGAGATTTATCATTTTTATCGGGGTCTGGCTTCCATAGATTATCGTTATTTCCTGTATACCAGTTTCCTGTCGATTTATAAAATATATTCGGATTCTTTATTGCTTCCGCTATCGATACTCCGCCGGAAGTAGATGAAACTGCAAATTTAGCAGCCCCATCACAAAATGGAGCCATTTTCTCTCCCGCCTGTGATATCATAGGATCTTTCCTGCCCCATTGATAATACATACAATTATAATCTATAGACGAAGATGATTCCAACTGTGTCAATACTATTTCTTGCGTTTTATTACTTTCATTTTGTTTGAATATCAATGTAGTCTGTCTTTCCGGATAATTATACTGACTTCGGAAACATTCTCCAATGTTGATATCAAGAAAAAATATATATTCATCTTCGGGATCATTTGTAAACTTAAGCGTCCACGGACTTACCCATATATGCCAGCTCCACATTATTATTCCCTCTCTGTTTTTAATACCTATCACGGCATTTCCCTGTCTGATAGTTGTTTTTGGCACATTAAAGAGAATATATTTGTCATCTGTTATAGAAATATCTGTTATCAGCCCTACAGCATCCATCCATAGCACTTCTGCTACGGTACCACCATCTATAGGTATCTCAAGATCTGAAACATTCATAATATCATTTCCGTTATAATCTACGAAATATGGGGCTGATTTAGGAAAACAATTTTCATTATTTATCACTACATTATCTTTTGATGCCTTTTCAATACCGTTGCCCATTACAAATGCGGGGAATTTATGCCATCCGGGATTATTTACGATATAACAATTGACTGAATAACACATATCTACATAAAGAGAAAGATCATTAGGAGCATCCTGTAAATATGGTGTAGCATTTTGTAATTCCTGATCATAACTGTTTGCATCTTTTACTGTATAAGGTGATATAGGTATTGTAACTATCTTTTTTATTTCTTTTCCGCCTAAAGTATCTCCAAGATTCTTATATCCAAGAAGCCAGCTCGTATCAGCAGGTTCTTTTATCGTAACTGTCCATCCAACATTTTTTGTGGTATCTTTTACAGATTTATATATGCTATTGACTGTAAATCCGATTGATCCGCCTATAAAATAGCATGTTGTAGAATCTGCTTCCACTTTAAATTCATATTCACCTTCACTGAGTGTATACATATATTTATTCCCCGCTTTCCATTCAGAAATAGTTTCGGTTTTAAGACTTACCTTTTTTGTATCAAGTCCATTAAAGGAGATCATAACATAAGCATCATCTGTCACGGTTTGGGGTATTACCATAAGATATCCATTGTTACTCATTATATCTTTCACCGTATCTACAGCTATTGAATCCGTACCTATACCTATGCAGTATGTCGTATCAATAGGAGCTGAGACGTTCATCCAGTCCATCGTTTCACCATTGTAATTCAAAGAAATTTCTCCTTCTGTGGATATTCCTGTAATCCATAGCGAATCTATTTTTATATGAGGTCCGGTGACATTAAATCCAATACAGGCCAATGCATGAGAAAACTGGATATCCGCGACTTCCTGATTAAGATTTAATCTTGGAACCGAAATCATTAGATCCGGCTGATCCGCAACATTCAGAGGCATTGAATAGGAAATTACAGGAACATCATTTTCCGGATATTTCAATGTCATCCCATATTTACTATCTTCGGTATTATCAATATAAGGAGCATACGCGAAAAATGAAAGATTGGACTGAGGCCAGTAATATACGCCTCCCAATGTCCAGCTATCTGGTTCTACCTTCTCCAGAATCTTGTTTTTAAATTCATCTCCTTTATAAAAAGAGGATGGTATTTTATCCGGATCAAATTCTCCTGAATTTTCATAAGCAAATATCCCGAAAGAATTAAAATTTTGGTCACTTGCAGAATTAATGAGAGTTCCACGCGATATTTCTGCATTCTTAAATGAAACATTAAACTTTAAAGTTTTACTGTATTCATAATTTCTGTCTTCAATTGCAGCATCCTGACATCCTGTCATCAGATAAAACCATATACACAATAAAGAGAATGTAGTTATATTTTTCATCAATATAATAATTAGTCCACTTAAACTGCAACAACATTAATTTATGATGGTTTATTTTTTATTGCACAAGTGTTACATCTCTTAAAATTTAAGTTAATTTCAATTATAATATTAAAATATGACTTCTGTAACCGGTTAATTTCTGCTTCATAGCATCATGATCTGCCATGCCGATATTTCGTGATATCAAAAAAGAACAGCTTCCGGAAAAATGGATTATCCGTTTTCCGAAAGCTGTCCGCTTTTAAATTTTAAGACTTACAGTTTATATATCAGTCATTAAAGATCTTCATAATCTTATTACCATATTGTCCATTAGCTCTTACTATATATATCCCCTTCGGAATATCATAAAGTTCCAGAAATCCTGTCGCTGATTCCGCGACTACTCTTCCTGACAAATTATAAAGTCTGATCGAAGAATAAATTTCCGTATCTGCTTTTATAACTTTATTTTCAATGATAATCTCTTTTGTCCTTACATCACTTACCGATGTTATACTGTTAGAGATCACATAAAGTCTGCCGTCTTCCGTTCCGACTTCATAACTTCCGTTAAGTCTGGCATTTCTGATCTTTACAGTATGCGTCATTTCTTCCTTCAGACTATAAGCATTCATTCTTATTGAAAACAAGCTGCCTCGCGTTGACGAAATATATGTGTCCCATCCCGGATATATCCTGAAATGTATCGTTGAATCATTAACATAATATTTATCCATATAATGATTATCTATTCTCTGATTTTTCACTACCGACCATATATCGGCATCAAGACCGGCTGGTTTAATCATATCGAATTCTATTTCACTTACAGGAAAATTATCGTTATGAAGCAAAAACTCATAATCAAAATACTGATTGCGGCTTATAGTCAGAGAGTCACCTTTCAGAAGGGTAAATACCATATCCGAAGTAGGTTCTCCCGGAGATGAAGGATCATATTCATATACTGCTTCAAGGTTCATATCATTCCATTCCATATTGAATGAAAGAGCATAATGATTGCTTATTATCTTACCCTCTTTCTTCCAGTGTTTAAAGACATAATCACTGTATGTATATGCATAAAGAGATACGTTTTTGCCTGCTTCAAACCGGGTACCGCTGTTATGATTGAAGTATCCGGCACCGTCAAGATTTGAAGTGATGAAAACCCTGTATGAAGGATTCATTTTTTCAGGCTCCGACGGAGCAGACGGAGAATACTCATAATGAGCAGTAAGAGAGCGGTTTTTCAGAATCGTAAAACTATATGAATAAGATGTAGAAACAATCTCTTCACCCTCTTTCCAGCATACGAATTCCCAGTCAGTATAATTATAGGCTGAAACATACACCGTGCTTCCAACCGTATATCTTCCCTCTCCGCTCACACTTCCCGATCCGGCCGGATAAGCGGAAAGCGTTACAGAAGCCGTGAATGTCGGTTCGGGAGGATTCTCAGGATTGTAATCATTGCCGAAAGCGCAAAGGCTTATCAGCAATGATATTATTGTCATTATATAATTTCTCATTTTTCCCGCGCTAAAATTAATAAACTACAGCGCGAAGAGTCTTACCTTCCACTTTTACGATATAAGTACCTGCTGAAAGAGAGAAATTATTTTCCGAGATGGCAACTTCAGACGCAACTACCGCTCCTGTCTGAGAATACACGGT
>CAMTON010000176.1 GCA_947074105.1 uncultured Bacteroidales bacterium | reverse complement strand
CTAAACAATTTTACACAAAAAACATTATTACATATAACTACTCATAGTTTAATTAATATTGTTTATGTTTTTTTTGTTTACCCCACGAACAAGAGTATTTTGGAATGTTTCCATTTTGCTCTTTGCTTTAACATCCTGTAAAGAAGATATCTATCTTGACGGAACAAAAGACATTAATTTCCTTTCTTGGAAAGTTAGTTTAAAAGAAGAAGTAGCAACACGCGGAACTCCTATCTCGTCTGCTTCTGATGAAGCATTCAGCAGTTTCGGAATATTCGGTTTTCACACAGAAGAAGATTATGCTTCGACTACAAATCCGACATCTGCTTTTCTGCCCAATTTAGAAGTGTCAAAGGTTGACAATAATGACTGGGAACTACCGGAAACAAGATACTGGCCGCAAAACGGTGTTGTTACTTTTTTTGCTTATTATCCTTACACAACAGGCAATAATAACAGCAACGGCTTAGGTGTTGCAGATCTTCAGACTGACGTTGCCGCGGTATATTATAAAACACCGGAAAATGTTGCGGACCAACCTGATCTTATGGTTGCCAAAACACAGTTTAACCTTAGCAGAAGTACTGTAAACCTGGTTTTTTCACACGCTTTGGCTTGCATCGGCTTCAGTGTTATAGGAGAAGGAACAACTATTGAATATATCGGCATTTCCGGTATCTCAACATCGGGATCCCTATCTCTTTATTATACGGAAGAGGAACTTTACTGGAATAACGTTTCAGCACCATCAGACTCGCTATTCAAAATAGGATTAATAAATGATGCTCAGTCTTCTACTACAGGAACCAATATAATGGCGACAAACGGTTACCTTATGCTTATTCCGCAAACACTTACCGATAATGCAAAACTTATTGTAAAGTTTGAAAACGAAGATGCCAAAGAGGTATCATTAACTTCATCAGGCATTACTTCCTGGAAAGCCGGCTATAAATATAATTATGAGCTGAATGAGGGAAGTTATATATTTGATGTTACTGTAGATAGCGATTCCTGCACTTATGCAGGTGGAGATTTTAAATTTACTATAACAAGTGAATATATATCAGGCAGTTCTACTAAAGGACTCGGTTGGACAGCAGAAATAAATTATGAAGATGGAACAAACTGGCTAAGCGGTGATCTCAGTGATAATACCGGAGGAGCAGATATTATAAAAACCCTTGCTGCATCTATTGCTCCAGGCACTACAACCAATGCTGCAGATGAAAAACTTCTCAATGCTACAGAAGTAAGCATGAAAAACCTTTCTCTTAGTTCCAACACGACCTACAGCACAGCAAACAGCTATATTGTTAATGCCCCCGGCACTTATAAATTCCTGTGTTCTGTTATGGGGAATGCTATAGACAAAGGAAGTTCTGAAACATCACCCAACAATTGGATTTCTCTCCCTGCTGATAATGTATTTCAGAATTACAAAGGCGATAATTTATCAAATATAAGCCAGCTTACCATAGATCTTACTGATGCAAAGGCAGAACTATTATGGCAGGATGCTCCCGGTCTTATTTCTAATATTGCTGTTGACGGCAATTACATTACATTCAGTGTAAACAGAAGTACAATTAAACAGGGAAATGCTGTTATCGGAATTCTTAACTCCGGTGACTCTATAATGTGGAGCTGGCATATATGGGTTACTGCTTATATTAAAGGAGACGGTGATATAACATCCGGTCAGTTTACTTATATGAGATATAATCTGGGAACATGTCTTGCCGATACTTTCATTTATCCGGAACGTATGGCAAGTATAGTGTTTACACAAAACAATACAGGTAAGAAGGATACTATACAACTAAAACAATCCGCAGACAATCTGATAACCAATGTAAACAATCCTTATTTTCAATGGGGAAGAAAAGATCCTTTTATCGGTTCAAACGGTGTTCTTTCATCCGGAAGTACAACTCAATATGAAAATAAACAGTCATTCGGAAGCAGAACTTTTACAACATCTGATGCCGGTAACGGAGTTGAATTTTATCAATCTATATTAAATCCGAATTATTTCTTTTTCAGCACTAATTCAACTTATAACTACAGATGGAATCTTGTTGAAAATGATCTTCTGTGGGGACAGAACAAATCAGTTTATGATCCTTGTCCTGTAGGATATAAAGTTTCAGATATTTACACTTTAGGCCAATTAACATGGTCTGTTACAGATGGAGAAAATATGTGGAAAGGGACTTATGCTGAGATAAATGTAGGAACAGCATATGTTTATTATCAGTATGCCACAGGTGGAAGATTAAACACTACGGGAGTGATCTTCGATTATAATTCTATTGCTTACACATGGAGTTGTGATGAAAGTTCAAGTGGTTATACGTTTTATATCTCAAGTATAATGGAAAGCAGTAACGGAGGAGTTATGATTTATGCCGGGACGTCTCAGAAAGTTGATGATAATTATGTTCAGCAGAATATGACCAATGAGCCTCAATATCGGTGGAAGGGTTCATCTTATGGCCTTTCTGTTCGACCGGTATATATAGGAGAATAAGTTTTTGGCTATTCTAAAACAATTTCAGAGTAATAAACATTATATATCATAACAGGTTACAAATGATATGAGTATGTTATATACCATGAAAAATAGAAAAATATTATTGCGCAAATCATTATTTATGATATTCGTAATAATTATCTCTTTTATCCTATCTTCTTGTGAAGACAATTCTTTCTTTGACCGTAATGAAAAAGACTGTCTTACATGGACTGTATCTATCGAAAACTCCCAATTATCGAGAGGTACACCAATATCGTCAGAGTCGGATGATGACTTTACAAGTTTCGGAGTTATGGGGTATTATTCCACAGATGATTTCTCACAGGACATCACATCTTCTTTTCTTCCGAATATGGAGGTATTGAAATCGGATAATGATACCTGGAATCTTTCACCTGCGCAATACTGGCCTGTAAGCGGAAAAGTATCTTTTTTCGGATATTTTCCTTATGTCAGCGGAGATAATAACTATGGGATTACTATTTCCGATACTCAGACCGGTTCTCCGGAATTATATTATTCGCTTCCTTTCAATGTTTCCGATCAACCCGACCTTATGGTGGCGGTTCCAAAGAAAAATATCTTTAAGGAAACTGTTGCTTTTACATTCTATCATGCTCTTGCCTGTATAGGTTTCAGTGTTAGCGGAACTGACAATGAGATAGAATATGTAGGTATAAGCGGCATCTCGACTTCCGGAAATCTTTCTCTTGATTTTGACGGAAATACTCCGGCATGGACTAAAGTCTCCGCCGTAACCGATTCAATATTTAAATTAGGTCTTATCGAAGAAACAGCCACAGCAGAAGCCGGAACTCCTATTATGAGTGCAGACGGATATCTGATGATTATACCTCAGAATATTTCGGAAAACGCAAAACTTGTAATCAAATATTCAAACGAAGATCCTAAAGAAATTTCTCTTTCCGACACAAATTTAACGGCCTGGGAGGCCGGCACGAAATACATATATGAAATGCAGGGAGGCGATTATATATTTGACGTAAAAATTGACTCATCTGCCTTTTCTTATGGCGGAGGAGATATAGTCTTCACCATTACAAGTCAGTTCTCACAAGTAGGAGGAACTTCAACAGACATTGGCTGGACTGCGGAGATAACATACGGTGATGACAGCCCCACAGGCTGGCTTTCAGGAGATATCAGCGACGATACAGGAGGAAGTGATATTACAAAAACCCTTACCTCCATTGCCGCACCTTATACCAGCACAAATACCGATGACGATGATCTAAAAAAGGCAACTGCAGTTACCGATAAAAATCTTTCCCTAAACTCCAGCGGAACATATACTACTGCAAACTGCTATATTGTGAATGCACCTGGAACATATAAGTTTTTGTGTAATATGCTGGGGAATGTTCTGGTTAATTCAACTTCGGAAACTACGCCAAACAATGACAGATGCATAGGAACGGGGTTCCTAAACTATAATGGAACATCTATAACACATTATCCTCTTGATCTTAGAATGGTAGATCTGACTAATGCTTCTGCTCAAATTATATGGCAGGATGCTCCTGATCTTATAACAAATCCTATTGTGGACGGCAATTATATCACTTTTACAGTCAATGCTTCAACTATTGTTCAGGGCAATGCTGTAATCGGAATTCTTAACTCTTCAGGCACTATAATGTGGAGTTGGCATATCTGG
>CAMTON010000175.1 GCA_947074105.1 uncultured Bacteroidales bacterium | reverse complement strand
TTCAAGCTGATCCAAGTATCCTGTTCTGCCCAATAGAACTTTTTCTCAAATAGGTTGACGTTGAATCTTCTCTTTGTTCTTCTTTTAGAGTGAGACACGTTGTTGCCAACCATTGCTTTTTTACCTGTAATTTGACAAACTTTCGACATTGCTATCAATTTTAAAAATTGTTGACTACTTTCACAAACAGTGCGCAAAATAAGCGTTTTTTTTATTTCCATGCAAATATATTCACGAATATTTTCAATATTTTATCTTACACCTTATAAATGAAAGCATTATAACAACGTATTAATCCTATTATAAAACAGTTTTATTTTATATTCGATTATTATAATACCTGTTTTAACACTTTTATAGTAATATATTCTGTTTTATCCTTAATATTTTGCTGAAACAGCTTAAAATGGGGAGTACTATTATGAAAAACTATAGCTTCCTGAGATTTCCACTCTTCAATTACAACAAAAAGAGAATCATCATTCACATCTTCACATAATGAATATGAGATATTACCTTCTTCTTTTCTGCTGTCTTCTGTAAGTGATTTAAGTATTTCCGACACTTCGACTACATTCTCACGATTTGACTTAATTATTGCGATAATTCTAAGACTTTCCATACAAGTTATTATTTAGTTATAAAAAATTTCTATTTCAATTTACATTTATTCCCATTCTCTTTACAATTGTAACCTACGGAGATATTCTGCGATAATTTATTCCGGATATGATTACGGTCTCTCCTGTCGCAAGGAGAATATTCTGCGATTATTTATCATTCATTCAGAAGTTCCAGCAACATAAGAAGAGCCATATTAGAAGCTTTACTTATATTATACTCTCTTATATTTCCGAATTTATATAAACGGATAAGGTATCTGTCTCTGTATTTTGCTCCTATCCATACCGTTCCTACGGGTTTCTCCGCCGAACCGCCTCCCGGACCTGCAATACCCGATGTGGCAACGGCACACTCTGTTTTACATACAGAAGAAACGCCGGTTAACATTTCATTCACCACCTGCTCGCTTACGGCTCCGTAAAGATCAAGAGATTCCGAAGATACTCTTAATACATTATGTTTAACCTCATTGCTATAAGCTACGACAGAACCTTTGAAGTATTCTGAACTCCCTGCTATCTCTGTTATAAGATGAGCGATATTTCCTCCTGTGCAGCTTTCGGCAGTAGATAAAGAAACTCCGAGTTTTTTAAGGCTATTACCAACAAGTATCTCTACAGGAAGATCTTTTTCGCTGAAGATATCATTTCCTATCAAATTTCTTATTTTCCCGCAATAAGCTTCTGTTTTTTTCTCAAGATCCGATTTATCCGAACTTCGTCCTGTTAGTCTTAATCTCACAATCCCCGGCTGAGGAAGATATGCCAGTTTAAATTCAGGAGTAAGTTCTTTCTCCAGGCTAGCAAGTTTTTCTGCCAAAGCGGATTCCGAATAATTTTTCACTAAGAAAGTCGAATGTATCACAGCAGCGTTATCACCAAAACGCTTAATAAGCATAGGTAGCACCTCATTAGACATAAGCCACTTCATCTCCGAAGGAACACCTGCCATCGAAACCAGAAGCTTTCCTTCTTTCTCAAAGCATGTACAGGGTGCTGTCCCTGCCTTATTCATAAGAACAGTGGCATTATCCGGCACATAAGCCTGTGAAAGAGTAAGCTCGTTAAGGGTTATGTTTCTGTTTGCAAAAATCTGTTCTATATTATCCTTTATATCTTCTCTGAAGATAAGTTTTCCTCCAAAATATTCCAGAAGCACATTTTTAGTCACATCATCTTTAGTCGGCCCCGTACCTCCTGTGACAAGTATTATATCTGCACGTGTAAAAGCAGAATCAAAAGCCTGTTTAATTTCAGCACTATCATCCGGCACAGTTGTTATTCTTACAATTTCCCAACCCA
Source organism: uncultured Bacteroidales bacterium (assembly GCA_947074105.1). Taxonomy (GTDB): domain Bacteria; phylum Bacteroidota; class Bacteroidia; order Bacteroidales; family JAUNSR01; genus JAUNSR01. The sequence goes on along the minus strand of CAMTON010000175.1, from coordinate 2,355 downwards.
GAAGGTTTACTTCTTTTCCCATCCAGGCTGAGTTAGTATCAACAATCTGACCTATTAAAATTTCATCTCCAATTGTTATTATCTCAATTTTCATGACTATTCAACAATATTTTAAAATATACATAAATGTATCATAAAATTCTATTCCTCAACAAAAAAAATAATAAATAATTCTCACTAAAATATCATTGTTAAAGACATCGATATTCTAAATCACATTTTGTATAAATAAAATTCCCTGTGCTGCCTGAAAGGTAACACAGGGAAAAACTCTCTATTTATAAATAATACTGTTTATTCTACAGGAGGCATCTCTGAAATACTACCATAACGATGATATTCAAAAGAAATACTCTGTTCTTTGATATAATGTATAAGTTCTACTCTACCGTTTTTAACAGGAGTCGCAGTAGCTATATATTTATCATTACGTGCAGCTTCTTCATACATTTCTTTAGGAAGGTCAGCCGAACAAGTTCTGATTCTTTCATATTTCTTCATTGATTTGATGAAATCCTCAAGAGATTCTTTTTTAAGCTCTGCTCCAAGACCTGAAAGCTCTTTAGACCTGTTATCTTCCGGATCCATACTGATAGTAAGTGCTACTTTACAAAGTTTTGCAGCCTTGGCAATCATTTTAGCATATTCAAGATTATCATACTGGAATAATCTAAGAGCCATATTCTTAACAGGAAGATATCTGAACAGATTCTGTTCTCCGTAAAGATTGTTCACATCACGCGCTTTTGAAAATTCACTGTTATATGCTTCTTCATAGCTTTTAGTATAATCTGTTTTAGAACCTGCTTTATCTGTTATAGTAACAAAACAAGTACAATAGTTAGGTCCACCCGCTTTAATGCCTCCGCCGAATGCAGAAAGCTTCATACCTCCGAAAGGCTGACGGTTTACGATAGCACCTGTTATACCACGGTTAATGTAAAGGTTACCTGCCATGATACTGTTTTTCCACAACTTCTGTTCTGTTTCATCAAGACTCTGCAGACCTGAAGTCAATCCATAGTCAAGGCCGTTTACAAGATCAATACCTTCCTGAAGATTTTCAATACATGCAACACTCAATAAAGGAGCAAACAATTCAGTATCAAAAGAGAAACTTCCCGGTTTAACACCCCATTTTATTGTTGGTGCAAGCATATATTTATTATCATCAAGGAACTTTGGTTCCACAAGCCATGACTCACCTTTTTCAAGCGTAAATGCTTTATAAAGTTTATCATTTTTATTTGTAATCATTGGTCCCACAACGTTTCCTAGATTCCATACGCTGCCTACTTTCATACTTGTCGCAGCATCTTTCATCTTATTCTGGAAATCTTTATCCTCATAAACAGACTTTTCAACAAGAAACAATGAGCAAGCCGAACACTTCTGACCGGCATTACCGAATGCTGAAGTCACGACATTCATAATTGCATGATCCCTGTCTCCGGAAGCTGTAAGAATAACAACATTCTTTCCTCCTGTTTCCGCTGACAAAGGAGTTGTCGGATTCACTTTTATGATATTTCTCGCAGTATCAGTACCTCCTGTCAGAATCATGTGTTTGATAGAAGGAGATGTTGTAAGACGTTTAAGTGCAGGACGGTCTGTAATGATTACCTGGAATGCTTCTTTAGGAACTCCGGCATCCCAGAATGCTTTTGCAAACATCCATGCTACAGGAGCTGCAACAGTTGCAGGTTTAAGTATAACAGTATTACCACCGGCAAGAGCCGCTACGATACCTCCGACAGGAATTGCACAAGGGAAGTTCCATGGAGAAATCACAAGAACCGCACCTTTAGCCTTAATATCTACATCATTAAGAGCGGCAAAAGTTTTCATTGTTGTCGTATAAAAACGTGCATAATCCACAGCTTCCGACACTTCAACGTCTCCTTCTACAACTGTCTTGCCTGTTATGGCACACATACATCCGATAAGATCACCACGCATTTCAGCAAGGAGATTTGCAGCCTTATACATTATCTTATGACGCTGTTCAAGAGTTGTTTTGCCCCATCCCGCAGGATCTTTTTCTGCAATATCTACGATTTTCTTAACCTGATCTTCATTTGCCTGAGCCATTTCACAGATACATACTTTATCATTCTGACAGCGATCCATATATTTATGACGTGAATCAGTCTTAACAAGTTCTGCTCCTATCTGTAACGGAATTATTTCAACTTTTTCATCTGCTGATTTTTTCCATTTACTCACAATACCTCTTACCCATTCCTGATTTTTTGGCAAATCAAAATCCGTATCAGGCTCATTAACCATTACATCGGAAGCTGCCATATCATGAGTCTCTTCCATTCTGTTCTGAGTACGTGGCGACACGTGACT
>CAMTON010000174.1 GCA_947074105.1 uncultured Bacteroidales bacterium | reverse complement strand
TCATTGTCAAAATTGATTGTCGGAAGAAACGATGCATCAGGGAAATAGGTAAAGAAATAATTCGGATAAAGATTTGTCGGAGTTATCAGTTTGCCTTCAATTGTATTCATAAAGAAAGAAACGTCAGCGGTAATTGCACGGTTAAAGAAACCTGCTTTCACATTTGCTGCAATCTCTTTTCTCTGAATGAAACTAAGGTTTTCATTTCCTCCTCGAACCGAATTCGTAGAGTGCATTGACACGCTTTCACGCCATCCCCACCATGCTCCGTCTGCCTGATTATAGGCTGTCTCATACAGATAATAATCATCAATTCCCAAATCGGTATTCAGCTTACTTGCCGAACCGCTAATCATCAGGTCACTGATGAAAGAGTTGTTTTCAAGAAAACTTTCTCTTTTCAGGTTCCAACCCAATGTTACTGAAGGAGAAAATGCCTGACGGTGTCCCGGAGCAAGTTTAGCAGAATGTATCACAGCTCCGGAGAAGTCGAAATAATATCTGTGATCATAATTATATCCGAACTGTAATCCAAGATTCACATTGCTTGTCTTGTGATATTGTCCGGAATACGACTGCTGATAACCGTTGGCAAGAAGGATAGCCGAAACATTGTGTACTCCTTCAAAACGATTGTTATAATTAAACTGACCGCTGAAAGCAATAGTCTGATTATCCGCACTGCCGCTTACATTCTGTACACCGGACTTCTTATCAAGATTATACTTTGTAAGACCTACAATGACTTCTTTTCCTCCGTGATTCGACCATTCAGGTCTGTAAGTAGCATATTCATTATCATATGAAGTAGTGTATCCGGTAGCGTAATCGACCGCCATCATTGAATTAAAAGACAAACCTTTTAAAATTGATTTCATATCAATGTTTATTCCCGCGTCAAACTGAAACTGACGGCTCGTATATTTATTATAGCCTGCCGCATAATAGTCTGCGAAAATATTTGTCTCATCCGACTGTGTTCCTCCCAGGAAGTATTTTCCGTCAACTATATTATTACTGTTGCCTATTAATTCAAGAGCAGAAAGAGCATTTCCGTCGATAGAACTTAGCGGAACAAGAGGTGATACGCGGTTGGGACGGAATGTCCCTGCGGCTTCCCAGTAAGAACCTCCGTTCGCACTGCGTGAATTATAGAATGAAACATTCGCATTCACATAAGCCGAGATAGTGTTGCTTATAGAGAAATCCACGTTTCCCCTGATATTAAGACGATCGGTATAATTATTCTGAGCTTCTCCGAATTTGAACACATCACCTATATTATAATAGCTGACATTGGCATAAAAACGGGCCTTGTCATTTCCACCCGATATTTCTGCCGTAGCATCCGAACGGTTATAATATTTCTTTATAAAATCGGATGAATAGAAATTAATATCCGCATAACGGAACGGATTATTTCCAGAAGCATAATTATAAATATCGTTTTCGCTGTAGAGTGAGCTGAGTCCGTCATTCTGACGTGCTTCATTATACAGTGTCATATATTCGGCAGAGCCCAGATATTCGGTATAACTTTTAGCAATATTAAAACCGGTATTAGCTCTTACACTTACCTTAAGATCACCCGACGAACCACGTTTCGTAGATATAAGAACCACACCTTTTGCAGCACGACTTCCGTAAAGTACGACAGCAGATGCTCCTTTCAGAAATGTTATCTCTTTTATTTCGGTAGGCAATACGTTATTGGCATTTCTTGGCACTCCGTCAACAAGAACAAGATATTCATCCATAGCCCACAGGTTATTTCCGCTCCATCCGCCTATATAACCCTGCATGTTGTCAAGACTGTATGTATTATAGTTCTTTTTGGTAAGCTCTTCGATATCGATAGCAGATACGCCCACCTGCATATCTTCTTTTGCAATCTTACGGTAAGCGATCCGTACCAGTGAGTCCTGAGCATAGATTCCGTTTTTATTAATTACCGGTTCCTCAGCTTTAATCACGGTATATCCCGGAAAAGCAAGTAAAATGCAAAGAATGATCTTTATATTATTATATTTCATTGTTTTTCATTTTAATAATTATGAATTCTTTCGTTATGAAAGATTACCATCCCGGATTCTGAGGAAAATCTTCATACAGATATATATCGTCATCCAGCAGAGGAAACCAGTAATGTTTTGTTCCGAAGGTGCGTTTTCTTATTATCTCTTCTTTGAAATTAGCTACACGCGCGTTTTTCGGATCATTTCCTTCCGTACTGAAAAATTCATCACTTTCCATTCTTGAGAATTCATGCGACATTTTCACATTGTAAGGATATTCGGTAAGAAGAAGCCAGCGCTGAAGATCATTGAAACGGAATCCTTCGAATGAAAGCTCTACGGCACGTTCACGACGGATTTCATCAATAAATCTGTTTCTATCAGCAGAATAGTTACCTCCCACTTCTCCTGCCCCGGCTCTTCCCCTTACCGTATTTATTGCTTTCAATGCTGAAAGAGAATAAACACGTGAAGTCGAGTTGGCACCTCCTACGGCAGCACACGATTCAGCATACATAAGATAGATATCAGCAAGACGCATATACGAAAGATTGGCGTGAAGAGAACCCGACCAGTTGTATATCCCGTCATATTTATTTGCAGTATGAGGAATAAGCTTCTGGATGAAATATCCTGTACGGCTTCCGTTAGTTATCGAACGCATAGGGCCTCCGGTATAAAGAGAAGTATAACGAAGAAACTCATCAGATTCAGCCATAGAACCGTTCACATATTTAAAACCGTCGAACACGATATCATGATAAAATCTCGGATCTCTGTCTTTAAAAGGATATTCAGGATCAAAGCCGGATGCAGGATCATCAAGCGGCAGACCGTTTGCCATTCCATAGAAATTCACATAATTGGCTGTCGGCTGATGTATTACGTTATCATGTTCCACAAGACTGTTGATCTTAGGGCCGAACACCTTACTGGTATTCCAGTTTGTACCGTTGAAATCTTCAGACGGTCCGCGGAATATCGCTTCACAAGTTCCCGGCATAAGCCAGTCCTGACCGGATGTATAGAAATTATCTGTAAAACAGGTTTTTGCAGAAGAGCTCCTTTTATGATTATAAATATCCTCATAATCAAAATCGGCAAGAGCATACTGTGTCTGTCCCTCTTCTACAAGTTTCAGAAGTTCACCGAAAGCTTCTGCGGCCTTAGAGGCATAATCTTCATTATATGAATAAGTCATCCCGCCACCAAGCTGAGGACCGTGTTCCATAAGAGGACTTGCCGCCCACAGATAATTCTTACCAAGATAACCAAGAGCCATTATCTTATTTATTCGAAGCTGATTCTTTGTAAGTGTATTCTGTCCCGCTGTAGTCTTATCCCAGTCAATGCACAGAAGATCGGCAGCCTTTCTGAAATCGGCTCCTGCCTTATCGGCACATTCCTGATAATTAAGGCGCGGTTTTCTCAGAACTTCTGAAGATGAAAGTACTTCATCGATATAAGGAAGACCACCGAAATACTGCATCATTTCAAAATGCCACCATGCCCTGAAGAAGTAAAGCTGTCCTTCGATAAGTTTTTTCTGTTCTTCGGTAGCTTCTGTCAGTTTACCCATATTTTCAAGACCTATATTTGCTTTTCTTATACAATACCATGCATGAGGCCATAGTGAATGTTTAAACTTAGCATTACCGTCGCTGTTAGGATGATATGTCGCTGTAGGATCACTACCCGATTTATAAAGCCAGTTACCGGTAGTCGACCATGCCCTGAAATTTCCGAGATCCACCTGATTTGTCATTCTTCCGTCAGCTGCAGGATTGAAAATCTCATCGTCTCCCCAGTTCCATGATGGACACCAGTTACATTTCATCTTATCGGGAATACAGTTGTACATTTCCTCAATGAATCCCTGAAAATTTGTAAAATTTCTGAAAGCCTCCTCTTCGGATACGTTAGAATCGGCTTCCTTATCAAGATAATCCTCACATGACACCAGCGACACCGATGTCAGTGTAAGAAATCCGAATAAAAGCGTGCTATATATTTTTTTCATTGTGTATCAGATTATAAGGTGAATTTCACACCAAGATTAAAGCGTTTTACCGTAGGATAAGCTCCCTGATTTCCTGAACCAGCATAATTGGATTCCCTGTCATCCGGCATTTTTGACCATACCCAGAGATTATTACCGTTAAGGAAAAGTTTCAGATTACTTACTCCCAGTCTTTTTATACCGTTTCCTGTAAATGTGTATGCTATTTCTGCATTTTTAAGTCGGACATAAGAACCATCGTACATATATTGCGTTCCGTTGTGATAACCGCTTTG
>CAMTON010000173.1 GCA_947074105.1 uncultured Bacteroidales bacterium | reverse complement strand
ATTTGTAGAGATGTGGCATGCCACATCTCTACAAAAAACAGGTATAATCCTTTGATAATCGGATATAGCTGAATTTTAATAGTTATATTTAGTTAATATTGTCATAGATAATTAAAATATGACAGTTTAAGCTTCCGTACAATGAATAAAATGAAAACAATGGTTATTGCAATATTACTTTTATTGCAAGTCCTGATCTATGCTGAAGGGAAAAATATACTACCGGATAATAAATATGAAAAGGGAACAGTGACGGTGAAAGGTACTATACGAAATACTGTAATTCCTCCCGGTGCGCAGTTCCGTGTCATATATAATGATCAGGCAGTTTATGACAGCAAAGTAGAAGTAATACCTATAAAGGAAGACGGCACATTTTCCTCCACTTTCACTGTCAATAACAATATACTTGCTCAGGTTTTCAGTCCTTATTACAAATCCTATATATTTGTTTTACGCAATGACTCTGTTGTCATGGATATTGACGCGTCAAAGATGCCATCTGAAGAGAATGAGCCGGATTATTATGAAGATATATATTTTACATTCTTAAAAGAATCTTACATAACTCCCAATATGGAACTGGGATTAACGAAGTTCAACGCAAAATCATATGCATTCAATCCGGCAGATTATAATTTCAGTTCCCTATATGAATTCCGGGATTTTGTGTTAGACAGACGCGACAGTATTCTGAATTATTATTTAGAACAGGATTTCCGGGCATATACAAAAAGACTTATACAAGTATCGGTTGATGGATATATGTTAAGACAACTTCTTGATTTCAATAATGTAGTCAGATACAACGGAGCATCCGAAATTCCATACAGACCTATTGTAGATCCTGATTATTTTTCCTTTCTGGAATGGTTTGATATCAACAATCCTGACCTTACTTATTCGATACATTATTCAGACCTGCTTCGAAGTGCTGCCGAAATAAGCAGACTTTTGAAAACATTGAATGAAGTCAGATATGAAAGTTCCTATGATTCGCTGGCGTTGAAAAATGATTATATGAAATCTGATGAATTAATATCGAAACTTATAGGAGAGAAAAGCGGACCTTTTTTTGATAATAGAAATTCTCTATATTTTAATCTTCAGCTCGATAAAAATCTTCCTTTATATGAATGGCAGAAAGATATAGTGAAAGATATATCATCAGAAATTATCAGAGATAACCTGTTGAATGCCAATGACCGGTTTATCTCCGAAATGAAAAAGCTAAGACAGCAGTCACGCACCGAAATCGTAGACATACGCTATAATGATATCACCTCTTTGAATCAGATAAAATATTGTAATAACGGTCATGTAAAAGTTGTGCATAACTGGTCTTTCGGTTGTATGTTCGCAAATTTTGCTCTTAAATCAATGACTCCCATGAAAAATGAATTTGCCGATAAAGATGTTGATTTCATTTATTTCGTCGATGATGAAATGTCTGACGAACAATGGGAAAATTATGCCTATATACAGAACGGAATTTTCATCCGTTGTACTGAAGACCAAAAAGAAGAAATCTTGCAGGATTTTGAAATTGACGTTACTCCGGGCTTTGCCGTTTATAACCGAAATTCAGAACTTGTATATAAGAATACAGGAAATTATGATGAGGTTCTCAGAGATATTGAGATGAATATACGCAGAGAGCTTGAAAGAGGGAATAATTAAAAATCGATCATCACTTTTTGAAATCACAGGCAGTGACATCACCGATTTCCGGTTACAGGCCGTTCACGCTCCGCCGGGAACCCTGACGTCTCATTTCCGGGAATCAACCGATACCGGTGAGGGGATTGCAGCAGAGATATGACAAAAGAAAAAACACCTGATTATAATTTTTTTCAGATAGATTTATATCTATTGTCATTTTTGGTTTTTATTTATTTGTCTGCTTCAGTTATCTTTGAATAAAGAAAAATCGAATTATGACAAAAAATCTGATAGTGTTGATTGGTCCGACCGGTGTCGGCAAGACGGAACTGAGTTTAAGGATAGCTGAAAAATATGGCGCGGAGATTATTTCTTCCGATTCACGCCAGATTTATAAGAATATCCCTATCGGGACTGCTGCCGCTACGGAAGAACAGATGGCGCGTGTGCCTCATCATTTTGTCGGTTTTCTTGAACTTACGGAATATTTCAGCGCTTATCGTTTTGAAGATGAAGTGATGGCTTTTCTTGAAAATTATTTTGCCGCTCATGACAATGCTCTTATGACGGGAGGTTCGATGATGTATATAGATGCCGTTTGCAAAGGTATCGATGAAATGCCGTCGGTTGATCCTGAGGTAAGGGAGGAGGTCATCGCCGAATATAAGGAAAAAGGTCTTGATCATATGCTTGCCAGACTTAAGGAGCTTGATCCCGAATATTATGATATTGTAGACCGTAACAATCCTAAACGCGTTATCCACGGTGTGGAAATATGTCTTACTACGGGTAATACCTTTACTTCCTACCGTTCGAATACGATAAAAAAGCGTCCTTTCAATATTATAAAGATCGGACTTATAAGAGAGAGGGAGGAACTTTACAGTCGTATTAATCAACGTGTTGATGAGATGATTGAAGCAGGTCTTATAGATGAGGTTAAAAGCGTAAGCGAATATAAGAACCTTAATGCTCTCAATACGGTTGGATATAAGGAGATATTCAAATTTCTTGACGGTGAATGGACTCTGGATTTCGCGATAGAGAAAATAAAACAGAATTCACGTATATATTCCAGAAAACAGATGACATGGTTCAGAAAAGATGATACTATAAAATGGTTTAATCCCGAAGATGAAGCTTCGATTATGGAGTATATTGACGGAGAAATGAAAAAATGATTCTTAGAAATAACAGCAAAGGGCTGTCGGTTTTTGCCGGCAGCCCTTTGCTGTCATGTTATTTTACAAATATATAATTTCCTGACTTAATTCGGTCAGGAATTATTATCTGTAGTTTCCCGGCTTAATTTCCCTGCCATCTTAACACACAAAAATATAAGAAATCCTCCGACACCGATAATGACTGTCCACAGAACGACAGACCACGGGAAAGTATCTTCTTCATAAGTAATCTCGTTCTCATATCTTATGGTTTTTATATTATCTGTATACAGGATCTGAAGATTTGAAGGAATCTCTTCTTCGAAATGACGGATATCATAATCTGGAAATGAATATCTGGAGTTGTCGATTTCTATAGAATAGGTTTCACCTTTTTCAAGATAAGCGCACAGATAACGCTTCAATGCATAAGCTCTGACAGAAGTTATTTTAAGAGGCGGATTATCATTGTTTTCTATAGATACGGAAGTTGTACCGCCAAGAGGAAAGTTATTCAGAAGAAAAGTATTATTTTTTCTTGACGATATCTTAAGCCACACGCGGTTTGTATTCCCGGTATTACAGATCAGTAAATCTCTCATATATGACTGAGCTGTATTTACCGAAAATTCTATCTTATTGATGCGGAACATTTCATCAAGTCCCGGAAAAGAGATGACCGTTACATTGTCTTCTGTTTCTTTCTGGATAAAACCTCCGGTATGTATCTCTTTATACTGGCCGTAGATATAAGAATTATTGATTTTCCCAACTCTGAAAACTTCAAGCGGGCTGTTCTGATTATTTATAAGAGTTATCTCATAATACCTATAATTGCCTTTCGGAAAATCAAATATAAGAGATGCCTCATTGCCGCTCATGTTTACAGAATTCGAGATATCTGTCTGCTGCTTTACAATATACCATTGTTTCATATCATTGCTACCGCGAATGCTCATTTTCAATCGGACTTCAGCCTTCTGAAGTTCAATATAAAAATGCCCGATATTTTCTTTTTCCGGATTATATACGATGATTTGATTAAGACTGTCTTTGGCTATATTCTCTTTTAATTCATAACATTCAAGACTTCTTATTTCGCGTACTGGAGTTTCCGAACGCACAAAATAGGGTACTTCTTTTTTTCCGTTATCCGAAGTTTTAAGAATTCGTAAATCTGAGTAATCAGTTTCAGCAGCAGCCGAAAGTAGAGGGTCAAGCTCTATATTATAATAACCGCTTGAATCCGCAATGCCGATTTCGGCAGTACGGATATTGAATGCAAAAACGGAAACTGATAATATAAGAGCAAGTGATAATATAAGAGATTTCTTCATTTTTATTAGCTGTTTTGTAAGTCGGATTCTGTATTTACCGCCGACTCTTCGGTAACAAGCGTCTTTATTTTCTGCTGCATAAATGAAACTACAAGAAGTATGACTCCGAGTAGGACAAAGGAAACTATTCTTCCGCCCTGTGACATAAACCATACATCATAAGCGTAGAACTTAAAGATGA
>CAMTON010000172.1 GCA_947074105.1 uncultured Bacteroidales bacterium | reverse complement strand
AAAACACATTATCTATATGTTTAAAAAGACATTTTTTTTGCTTACGGTTTTATTGTTGCCTTTATGCATTTTCTCCCAGGTAATAACACCTGATTATAAGGATGCGGAAGCGGGAAGCTGGTACTGTTTCCGAAATTCATTTCATCTGGACTCAATACCTGATAATATTGATCTCTCTATAGCTGCCGATACTAAATACTGGTTATGGGTGAACGGTGAGTTAGAGATCCGGGAAGGAGGGCTGAAAAGAGGTCCCAATCCTGCGGATACCTATTATGACAGGATATCCTCTCTTAAGAATCTTAAACCCGGAAAGAATACGGTAGCAATATTGGTCTGGTATTTCGGGAAAGACGGATTCAGTCACAGAAATACAGATACACCGGGTATCACATTTAATCTGAAATCATCAGAAAAGGAAATAAAACTAAGTCATAAATGGAAAACACTCAGACATCCGGCTTTTTATATACCGCAGGGTGATACTCCGAATTACAGATTGGCGGAATCTAATATAGGTTTTGATTCAGGAAAAGATATTGATTTTATCAGTCCTGATTATAATGATAAAGGGTGGAAAAATGCCCGTATCATTTCTCTTAAGGATGCAGGCTGGAATAATCTAAAAGAACGTCCGGTTCCGCAATGGAAAGATTATGGTTTGAAATCTTATGAAAAAGTTGAAAGATCCGGAGATTCTGTTTTTGCATTTATACCTTATAATGCACAGGTAACTCCCTATATGAAGATTAAAAGCAAAGCAGGCAACAGGATAACCGTGAAAACAGATAATTATAACGGAGGTTCTGCCACAAATGTGTTTGCCGAATATATAACCAAAGACGGAGTTCAGGAGTTTGAATGTAAAGGCTGGATGAACGGTCATTATATCATCTATGACATGCCGTCGGGTGTAGAAGTAATTGAATTATGTTACCGGGAAACCGGTTATGATACGGAGTTTAAAGGCCGCTTCATTTGTGATGACCCTAAACTGAACAGTTTATGGAATAAGTCACAGCGAACATTGTATATAACTATGCGTGACACATATATGGATTGTCCTGACAGGGAGAGAGCTCAATGGTGGGGCGATGTGGTTAACGAACTGGGAGAGGCATTTTATGCCCTGGATGAAAAGGCTCATCTTCTGACGAAGAAAGGTATCTGTGAGCTTATTGACTGGCAAAGGGAAGACAGTACTATTTTCTCACCGGTACCTGCCGGAAACTATGACTCGGAACTTCCTATGCAGATGCTGGCAAGTGTCGGATATTACGGATTCTGGACCTATTATATGGGTACAGGTGATGATGCGACAATCAGATATGTTTATCCGGGAGTAAAGAAATATATGCATTTATGGAAAACCGATAAAGACGGTTTTGTAATACCACGAAGCGGAGGCTGGACATGGGGTGACTGGGGTGTCAACAGGGATATGGAACTACTGTTTAATCAGTGGTATATAATCGCTTTACAGGGTTATGAACAGATATCTCTTTTATTAGGCGAAACGAAAGAAGCACAATGGGCTGCGGATGTTTACCAAAAATTAAAAACCGCTTTTCATTTAAAATATTGGAATGGAGAATATTATATGTCGCCACAATATAAAGATCAGCCGGATGACAGAGCTCAGGCTCTCGCTGTTGTATCGGGTACTCTTCCGGAAGAATTATATGATAAGATAAGACCTTTTTTCTCAGAGCATTATAATGCAAGCCCTTATATGGAAAAGTATGTTCTGGAAGCATTATGTAAAATGGGATATCATCAGGATGCATTGAACCGAATGAAGCATAGATATTCCGCAATGATAGAAAGTCCTCTGACTACTTTATGGGAAGGATGGGGTATCGGAGGCGAAGGTTTTGGTGGGGGATCATATAATCATGCCTGGAGTGGCGGTCCTTTGACAATACTCAGTCAATATATTGCGGGTATTGAAACATCAGAGCCGGGATTCAGCAAATTTAAAGTTGAACCCAATCCGGGACATCTCAATCATATCTATACTGTTGTCCCTCTGAGCGGAAACAGGGAGATTGTGTTTGAGTTGAATAAGGATAAGAAAAAATGTAATATGCGGCTTAATGTTCCGCAAGGTTCTAATTGTGAATTTATTATGCCAAAAGGTTATAGTTCGGCAGAAATAAACGGAAAAGTCATAGATGATCTTTCTGTGATTCTTGGAAACGGCGAATGGCGGATAGAACTTATAAAATAACTGATATAAAAAACTTGATCAGATTACATTATTATAATTAAGAAAGGGCAGATATCCATTCTCGGTAAAGAGAAAGATATCTGCCCTTTTTAATGATTTAAATCTGTTGAAATTCAAATAAGAAATTAATTTACGCGATCTTCATCAGCTATTGCTTCATTCCAGTCATTCCACATCTCAATTGAAGAGTCATGTCCGTCATAACCGTAGTTCTGCTGAAGTCTTGCTCCGTTGTTTGCCGTAATGGCAGAATTCGGAATCGGCCAGAAAAGATTATGTTTATTAACTCTGTAATTGAAGCTTATACCGTTTGACTGAATAGCTCCGTTATTAAACAGACTGTATGTAGTAAGACGTCTGAACCAGTAGCTGCCGCCGCTCTTATCTACGCCTTCCTGTTTATCCCATGAATTAATATCATAAGTATTACCCCATTCGTCTGCTTTTCCGCTCTTTGCAAGACACCATGAAACTCGTGCAAGTTCAGCCTGGCGCCATTCTTCAAGGTATAACTCACGAGCACGCTCATCTACAATATCACCGATAGTAACCGTTGTGAACATGTGTTTTGCATTTGCTCTGCTTCTTATCGCGTTAACATCCTGTGCGGCACCACCTTCGTTACCCTGGTAGAATTTTGCTTCTGCGCGTATAAGATATGTTTCCGCAAGACGGAAAAGGTACATATTACCGTTAGAGCCTGTAGTCGCACCGTTGAACTGATTAGCTCCCATATTATTTTCAGCTGTCTGGTCAAAGATATAGTTCTTATAAAGCGGAGTAGGATACCAGCTGCGGATAGTATCTCCACAAAGCAGTTCTCCCGCATGAACAGTAACATCTCCGTTTTCATCAACATAATCTTCCGTAGCATATAGCTGCATAGGCTCTCCGTAGAAAGGTGATGCCGGATTGTTGTAACGAAGGTCTCCCATTTCCAGCCAGTTGCCGATCTCTCTGTTATGACGTAAGTCCTGAGTGTCTTCTGTTCCGTCAACATTCCAGATAGTCGTATTATAATGTTGTGAAGTACGGAAGCATCCTATGCCTCGTCCCACAACACGCAGCCAGTCAAGTTCTGAATTATAATTACCGTTATTTCTTGCATAATTCTGAGTCGGTCCCGATCTGCCTGAAGGGTCACGGATCACACCATTACTCCAGTGTACGCCGCATGCACGCATAACAAGATATTGGGTGAAGTTCTGATCGTTGAAATTCAATATAGGCATGATCATCTCTTTATTTTCAGCATCACAGACATTTTCTCCGCGATGAAGATCCCAAAGAACATTACGGTTAACACTCCATGTCGCTTCATTTCCCGATTTTACAAAAGAGCCAAATGGTTCGGTCATAAGCATAAGACCCTGTTCATCAATAAGTCTGCTTGCCATTCTTTCAGCTTTATCATATTCTCCCGTTACAAGATAACATTTTGCCAGAAGATGCATACAGGCTTCTTTATTTACCATTCCGACGTAAGTCATATCTTTCTGAGAAGGAACATTTTCTACCGCAAACTCAAGGTCGCTTACCATCATTTTAAAGATAGCCTCCTTAGATGTGGACTTATAATTCTGTTTAGGCACTGTGATAATTTTAGTTATCAACGGAATGTCTCCAAACTGAAGTACAAGATGATAATATTTATAGGCACGGTGGAAATAAGCTCTTCCTTTATACTCATCTCGTGTCTTTTGGTCAAGACCATAAACTTTATCAACATATGAAAGTACAGTATTTGCGTATTTCACGCCGGTGTAACCTTCGTTCCAGAAACGCAGCATCGCATTTGAGTCTCCTCCGGTTGCCATTCCTGATGTCGGAGTTATCTTACCATCGAAATCATCCATAAATCCGCCTCCCGCGTCTGTCTTTGCATAAAGGCCGATATCAGACATCAGATAATTGGATGCCATAGGCAGAACGTTTCCGTTACCATCCATTAAGATAGTCTTAAGATGTTTGTCACACATCGCCATTGCGGCTCTCAGTCCGGCTTCGCTGATATAGGTAGCCGAAGGTTCATAAAAAGATAACGGGTCCTGTTTCAGGAATGAGTCAGTACAACCCGTAAACACAGGAGCCATTGAGATAAATGCGCATCCTATAAGTATATTATTTATATGGTTTTTCATAAAGT
>CAMTON010000171.1 GCA_947074105.1 uncultured Bacteroidales bacterium | reverse complement strand
TCTACACCAGGACGTACACTCTTTCCCTACACGACGCTCTTCCGATCTCATGAGTTTATAAAAGATAATATTCCTTCTAATCATATATTATATAAAGATTACAAGAATTGGGAAGCATGTCTTTATTCTTTGGCATTACATCAATATCAGAATTTAACACAATGTGACTCCAAAAAATTCAAATCACATCCGTCCTATCCGTTAGAATTTTATAATAAAAATGGAATAGCTAAGTTAAAATACAGAATAATAAATATATCTCCTCTTCTATATATTTCATCATTGAAGTTATTATATAATTACGGTATCCTGTCAAAAAGGATAAAAACACTTTTTAGATCTTAATTCAGAATGAAAAAAACAGAAAATGAAAATCCGATTAAAATAAGCGTTGTCGTCCCAGTGTATAATGTTGAAAAATATCTGACCCAATGCATAAATTCAATTATTTATCAGACAATTGAAGATCTGGAGATAATTCTTGTTAATGATGCTTCGACAGACAGCAGTCTGAGTATATGTCGGAATTTTGAGACAAAAGATAAACGAATAAAGGTTATAGACAAACCTCATAATGAAGGAGTCGATAAGGCAAGATTTACCGGAATCGATGTGGCTAGTGGAGAATATATAACGTTTGTTGATTCTGACGACTGGATTGATAAAAACACATTATCTGAGATGTATAACACTGCGATTGAAAATAATTGTGATGTTGTGGAGATCAGCCTTGAAAAGGTGATGGATAAGTTCGGTTTAATTAAAATAAAAGGCCCCTCAGATAAAAAGCAGCTCATAACATCTCCTGATCTTTTTGATAATTATTTTATTTCATATTTCGGAATGAATATCCTTTTCGTCAATATGTGCGGCCATCTATATAAAAGAGAAGTGATAGAGAAAGCTAACCTTAAACCTTCAAACCTGCCGTTCGGGGAAGATCTGTATTTCAATATGTGTCTTTTTCCTCATGTAAAATCATGGTATCTAAGATATGACCTTAAGTATTCATACAGATACGGTGGTATGAGCAATCATTATAAACCGACAATGTATGGCAACGCCAAATATCTGTTTCACCGAAAAAATGATATAATCAAACAATATAATTATTCCAAAGCAACTCCTTATGTATATATAGAGATGCGGAACTATATGCTTACAGAGGTAAAACAGAGTCTTTTCTATAATAAAAAAGGCGTTTCTGAATGGATAAAATCAGAGTTAAATGATCCGTTATGGAGCACATTTAAAGATATGTTTAAGGATTCCGATCATGAAATTGATAAAGCTATAATCAACAATGACATATCAGTGATAATCAACTATGTTGAACGACAACTTAAGAAAGATAAGTATAAATACAAGATGCGACTTTTTGCATCCAACTTATTTGATACTCTGTATTTAAGATGAAAATAAAATAACCCGAAGTCTTATGAAAAAGAAAATCAGTTTTGTTGTTCCTATGTATAATGTTGCCGCTTATATCAGGCGGTGTCTTGACACATTATTAAATCAGGATATTGACATAAGCGAATATGAGATTATTATCGTCGATGACGGATCGACAGATGATTCCGCAGAGATTGTTTTCTCGTATCAGAAAAAGTTTGAGAATATCCATTATTATTATCAGAAGAATCAGGGACTTTCCACTACAAGAAATAACGGAATAAACTTTGCTTCGGGAGAATATATATGGTTTGTAGATTCAGATGATTTTATAAGACCTAATATCATCGCAACGTTATACGAAAGGGCTAAAGAGAAATCTCTCGATATTCTGACATTTAACTCAAGGCGGGTAAGT
The DNA here is from genome assembly GCA_947074105.1 of uncultured Bacteroidales bacterium. Taxonomy (GTDB): domain Bacteria; phylum Bacteroidota; class Bacteroidia; order Bacteroidales; family JAUNSR01; genus JAUNSR01. Next base: position 2,586 of record CAMTON010000171.1, on the reverse strand, counting down.
GAAGATGTATCTTTTACTGAAATTGTAAAAGATACTGAACCGACTGATATTATGGACGGAGAAAATTATATAGCAAGATATAATTACAATAACGGTGTCTGGTATTATCTGATTAATAGAGAATATCTTGAAAATAACAGATACAGATTCTTTGACGGAAGATTTCTTGAGGACGGAATGTTTACCATGAATGTCTTTTTTAATACAAAACGAATCGCGCATATAGATATTGAAGGTTATTATTATTGGGCCAATCCATTTTCAATAACTACTAGAAAAGATGTAAGTCATTATCTTAAAATCATTGATGATTACAGATTCGCGATTAAATACTTTAATGACTTTATTGACACCAACTATCATAAGATTTCAGATGAGAAATGCATAGAAAGGATGAAAGTCAGAAGAGACAGTTATGTCTTCTTTCTTATCGTAAGATTGCTTAAATCGAATCTCCCTGCGGAAATAATATGGAAAACATATTCCGATTTAAGAAGGAATCTTAATATACCACTCAAAAGTCTTGTTTCTGAAGATTATACTGCAAAGCATTATCTTCTTCCGGTATTGCTTATCAATAACAGTTTATTGTTTTATATACTAACATGGTGTTCACGCCTTAAATATCAGAAATGAATAATATCTTAATTACATCTGCAGGCAAAAGAGTAACTCTCGTCGAGCAGTTCAAAAGAAATCTTGATATATATTTTCCGGATTCGAAAGTGATGACCACAGATATGAATCCGGATATGGCTCCAGCATGTATCGTGTCAGACAGGAGCTTTAAGGTTCCGCGTGTTGATGATAAGGATTATATTACAATACTGCTTAATTTGTGCATGAAGAACGGAGTGAAGATTGTTATTCCTACTATTGATACTGAATTGCAGCTGTTAGCGGATAACAAGGAATTATTCAGGGAATACGGAATAGAGATTCTTGTTTCCGGTTCTGATTTTATCTCTTTATGCCGGGATAAAAGAAATACAAATGATTTTTTCACAGAAAGAGAGATCAGGATTCCCAAACCGGTAGATAAAGCAAATCCTACATATCCGTTTTTCGCGAAACCTTATGACGGTTCACTTAGCAAAGATCTGTTCATAGTAAAATCGGAAGAGGAATACATTGAGAAGATCAGGTTGAATCCGAAACTTATTTTTATGGAATATATCGATAAATCTGTTTATAAGGAGTTTACAGTCGATATGTATTACGGGAAAGATAACAGAGTAAAGTCAATAGTTCCGAGAGAAAGACTGGAGATAAGGGCAGGAGAGATAAATAAAGGTATTACGAGAAAGAATTTTCTTATCGAATATCTTTTTGAAAGGATGAATCATATAGCGGGAGTTATCGGTTGTATCTGTATTCAGCTTTTTTACAAAGAAGATGACAATGATATAGTCGCAATTGAAATCAATCCCCGTTTTGGTGGAGGTTATCCGCTTTCATATCATGCGGGAGCAAATTATCCCGAATATATAATACGAGAATACCTGCTTAATGAAAGTATTGTTTATAACGATGAATGGAAAGATAACACCTTATTTTTAAGATACGATCAGGAGGTGGTGGTCTATGCCGAATAAAGTTATTGTCTTTGATCTTGATGATACATTGTATTATGAGATTGATTATCTGAAATCCGCATTTAAGGAGATATCTGAAATGTTCTGCTATAACCATTCTTCGTCAGATATTTATGAAAAGATGCTTGATATTTATAGCAATAAAGGTGATGCTTTCCGGTTTGCCGTTGACAATATGAAAGAGCATATCGATAAAGATGTTCTTATAGATATTTACAGAAATCATTATCCCGCCATTTCACTTGCGGAGGATGTGATATCTACTCTTGATAACCTTAAAAAAGAAAATCATATAATAGGAATCATTACCGACGGAAGATCTGTAACTCAGAGAAACAAGATAAAAAGTCTTGATCTTCACAGATGGATTAGTGATGATAATATTATAATTTCCGGAGAGTTCGGATCTGAGAAACCATGCGTTTCAAACTATGAGTATTTTGAAAAAAAATATCCCGGAAATGAATATTATTATATAGGTGATAATATCAGAAAGGATTTTATCGCTCCGAAGAAACTTGGCTGGAAATCGTTCTGTCTGATTGACAGAGGATGGAATATACATAAACAGACCGGTGATGAGATATCATCTATAACCGGCTTATTAACTCTAAAAGACTTATACGGTTTATTATAATATTGTGATGAAAGAAGATATAAAATTGAAGATAAAACAACCGATAATATCTATAATAGTTCCGGTATATAATGCTGAACTGTTTTTAGCTAATACTCTAGAATCTATACTTAATCAGACATTCAAAAATTTTGAACTTATACTTATTAATGACGGATCAACAGATAATTCGCTTGATATTTGTAGGAAATATGAATCCTTTGAAAAAAGAATCATTGTTATAGACAAACAAAACAAGGGAGTATGAGTTGCAAGAAACTATGGACTGGATAATGAAAAAGGTGAGTATATATAATTTGCAGATAATGATGATATTTTACATCCTCAAATGTTAGAAATTTTATATTCAAATAT
>CAMTON010000170.1 GCA_947074105.1 uncultured Bacteroidales bacterium | reverse complement strand
CATGATGAAAGAATCTCAGGATTGAAAGTTTTTATCGGGCAGGACTGGGAAAACGAAAAACAGACTATTCTTTTCACCGGTCTTGATAACAAAGGCTGCTCAGTATGGGGTAAAAGAGTGAAATAAAAATATTCTTTCTCCATGAAAAGGAGAATATTTATGCCGTTATGCAGATAATTGAATCTGCATAACGGCATTTTTTATATAGTCGCAGAGACTGAGTAGCAGGCATTTTATATGTATCAGAAAAGATATTGTGTTAATGTAGGTTAAAACACCATTGCTTCGATAAGTGTCTTTTTATTAGTGACCGTATATTGATATATTAAGTCATTGATCTTAGATCTATGGAAAAGAAATAGGAGATGTGCATTTATCAGTTACATATGAAAACACAAAATTAATTTAGATATGAGACGTAATTTTACCAATTATCTGCTCGCCAGGATATTATTGACAATTTCCTTTTTTACCGGAAATATAATTATGGTGACAGCTTCTGAAAATGAATCTGATCTATCTGTTTCAGCATCCCCGAGGATACATTATACCTTTAAGAATGTAAACGGTAAGACTGTTGCCGATGATTCAGGTTCCGGATATGATGCAAAACTTGTAAGTTCTGCTACTGTCAGGGAAATGGGAAAATATAATGTCCTTGATCTTGGAAACGGAAGCGGTTATCTTGATATGACAACTAATGCCGGAGAGGTAATAAAAGATCTGGGAAGTTTTACTATTTCTTCTTATTACAGGGTTGACCGTGATGCATCTCTTTCGGGAAACGGATATTTTCTGTGGGCTTTCTCAAAACTTGCGGCTAATACTTCTTCTGCCGATCCTTATATCGCTTATCGTCTGAATGCTCAGCATTTTTCTATTTCAACAGGAGGATATTCCAACGAAAAAGAGATTCAGGCAGGAGCGGAATCTGAAAAGAATGTATGGAAACATGTTCTTTACCGTCAGACCGGAAATATCGGAGAACTTTATATTGACGGTATTCTTATCGGTTCACGTGCAATGCCTGTGGTTAATACTTTGTTTTCGGAGAATACTCCGTATAACTGGATAGGACGTGCCCCTTTCAACGGAGACAGTTATCTGAAAAATACTCTTGTCTCAGATTTCAGACTTTATGATGTCGCTTTGAGCGATGATGATATAATGAACCTTGCTTCTGTGATTCCGGATCTTGAAAATGAATATAGATACGGAACTGCGGGCGACTTTTCTGCTCTTTCCGAAAAGATAGAAAACGGGAAACAGCTTGTTGCATCAGCTGAAAGCAGAGGTTGGCCTGTAAATGCAGTTGCCGAGTTTAATGATGCTCTTATTTCTGCCATTGAAATTATTGAGTCGGGAATAGCTTCTCAATTTCTTATTGATGATCAGATAGAGTCATTGAAAAAAGCAGAAGAAAAACTTATCTCTCTTGATGGATTTGAGTTCGAGCCGGTTCCTGTATATGTGGGTTATGATACAGACAGAGGTTTCCGTCATCCGGGGACACTTCATACAGATGAGGATTTTGAAAGAGTAAAAGCTCTTATCGCAGCTAAGGATCCGACGGTACTTGCCGCTTATGAGAAACTTAAAGCGAATGAATATTCTCAGTCAACCGTGACAACCTGGCCTGTAGAAAGAATTGTCAGAGGAGGAGGCGTAGGAGAAAACTATATGAATGCTGCGCGTGGTGCGGCAATGGCATATCAGAATGCCCTGAGATGGAAATTAAGCGGCGATAAGGCGCATGCCGACAGAGCGGTTTATGTTCTTAATGCCTGGGCTTCGATTTGTAAAGAGGTGGGCGGCGATACCAATCAGTCGCTTGCATCTGGTCTTTACGGATATGGTTTTGCCAGTGCGGCAGAGCTTATGAGAGATTATGAAGGATGGAATCCTGAAGATTTCGCGGCCTTTAAAAAATGGATTCTTGATATATGGTATCCGCGTTGTATTGATTTTCTGCGCCGCCGTCACGGGACATGGCTTAATGAAGCAAATACGGGAGGTCAGCGTCCGGGACATTACTGGTCTAACTGGGGTCTTTGTAATGTGCTTGCCGTAATGAGTTTCGGAATTCTTTGTGATGACGTGTTTATTTATAATCAGGGAGTGTCTTACTATAAATATGATCAGGTAGGAACGTTCACTGAAAAACGTAATTCTCCTATAGTAAATGACGGGTTAACCGAGTTTCTGGGAAATCTTGTTCCGGATATTCATGAAGATGAAAGAGGTCCTTACGGTATGTTGGGACAGATGCAGGAATCGGGACGTGATCAGGGACATGCTCTTATGGCTCTTGGTCTGGCAGCGGATATCTGTCAGATAGGATGGAATCAGGGAGACGATCTTTACGGATATATGGACAATCGTATCGCCGCGGGTGCAGAGCATGTGGCGGCTTATAATCATGCATGGCTTGAAGTGGAAGATCTTCCGTGGACAGAATACTGGTATCACGACTGTCGTACCGCAATTCATAATTCATGGAAAATGGGAGGTATGAATGGTGGAGGCCGTGGCGGACATCGTCCTTTCTGGGATCGTATTATCGGACATTTCGAAGGAATAAAAGGTGTGAAAATGACATATTCCAGAGAAGGAAAAGCTGCTGTAGGTATTGACGGAGGCGGCGGGAATTATTCGCAGACAAGCGGCGGATTCGATCATCTGGGATTTACTACACTTATGGATTACCGTCCTTCAATGGCAACGGCCGATGAGGTACCGACACAAATCATTCCTTATATTACATATGAAGGAAAGACTTACAGGCAGAGTGAGCTGGGTGGTATAAAGAATACTTATGAGCATCTGCCTACTTCGGCAATTCCTGTAAACAGCACTGTAAAGTTTTCTCCTTCTCTTCCTGAAGGAACCGTTGATACCGGAATATGGGAGTGGAGTACCGGAGAAAAGACAAAGGATATTGAAATGACATTCGACAGAAGCCGTATCATTACCGTGACATATACTAATGATAAAGGAGTGAAAAGCCGCAAGATGTTCAGTATAGCCGTTGCGGGAGACTGTATAGCAGAAACATTGGTTCCGAATGTTTATTTTGACGGAATAAGCCGTGATGACAGTGTCATTACAATACCTCGTGGTTCAGATTTCATCCTTACAGCGTGGAGTAAGTCGGGCTGGGGATATTATCGTTGGGATAACGGAGGTACAGACTACCGTATTACAGTAAATAATCTGAGAAATGACAGATCATACAGTGTGATCTATACTAATCAGGGAGGACGTGAGACCAAACAGACTTTTCATGTAAAAGTTGTGGATATTCTTCCGGGAGTGGAAATCGGAGGCGAGGATGCCGGATATAATAATACTGTCATAGTTGCTAAGAACAAAGCGGTAACACTTAAGCCTGCTATTTCTCCCGAAATACGTGGAGGAAGCTGGTTATGGAGTAACGGAGAGACAACTCAGAATCTGGAAATCCCTAAAGTAACCGGAACAGAAAGTTATACGGTAAAATATATTTACGGAAATATTGAATATAACCTTACATATAATGTCTATGTCACTGTGGCGAATAAGACTATTGAAGACGGTGATTATGTGATTAAGGATATTGAAAAAAATACTTATCTGACAAATGACGGAAGTGATAAGCCGAAGTTTAAGGGCAGAGTTGAGGGAAATGATATTCAGACATGGAGAATAATGAAAGACGGAAGCAGATATAAGATAACGTCGGTTTATGATGACAGATATATCAATGCTGCCGGGGATTTCGGAACGGAAGATTATCATCGTCTTTATTATACTTATTCCTTATACGGAGTGGAAGATGGTGATATGTATTCTATAAAAAACGGTGGAAGTTCGGGTACTGATTACTGGGATATAAATGAAAACGGAACGATAAACGGAAATGCTTCATCTTCAATAAACGGTTATCCCTTTGAAATCGTAAAAGTTGAAACGATTCTAGGAATTAACGGAATAAAAGACGAAAATCTGATATCTGTATATCCTACTGCCGTAACAGATGAGATAAATATAGTGTCGCTCTCCGCATCAGATACCAAAGCTTCTGTATTCTCGGCAAACGGTTCTCTGGTTAAGGTGATGGAATGTAAGACAGGAATAAACAGTTATTCTGTTTCAGATCTTCCTCAGGGATTATATTTTGTAGTAATTCCTTCGGACGGGACGACTCAGAGTATTAAGATTATAAAGAAATAAGAATCTTCATAGTTTCTAAAATAGGAAGTTAAAATAAATGTGTATTAATGAAAGGCAGTTTCGGAACTATCCGGAGCTGCTTTTTTGTTATATAAATCTATTGCCTCTTTTAATTAAAACTTCAGCGACAGAAGAGAGAGAACATTATTTTTTCACTGTGATTACTTTTTCTCTATTATTCCTTTTACTCTGTCATTCCTTTTA
>CAMTON010000169.1 GCA_947074105.1 uncultured Bacteroidales bacterium | reverse complement strand
TCTCTTACAAGGGAAATTGTAAATCCGTCATCTTCATTACGATATATGATGATACCGGCTAATATGCTGGAAAAATATCTTGTTATTCATCTCAGATTCATTATAGGACTGGCAGCGGCCTGGATAATCGCTTTAGTAAATCTGATTGTATTCAAACTGATCTTGTTCCCTTCTGAAGGGTTGAATCCGTTACCGGAATTAAACGAAAGTTTAGGCTTTGAATATATTGCTGTTTGCGGAGCGCTTCTTACTCAGGTTCTTGCATATATGATATTTATCAACTTTTTCATGACCTATAAGAATAATAATTTTCTTAAAAGCTTCCTGTCTGTTCTGGCTATAATGTTTTCTTATGCCATCTACGTGATCATAATAGGAATAACGATATTAAAAAATATAGTAAGCGAGGCCGGTGAAAAACTAACAAAAATGTTTTCCACAATTACCGAGGCATCTGATTTTAATGACAAATTAACGCTGTATTCAGTAATTTTTATGATACTTGTTTTAATACCTGTCATATTGCAGACCTTCGCCTCATATTATAAACTAAAAGAAAAAGAGATCCGATGAAATTTAATGACACTCAACCGATATTCCTTCAGATTGCCGACTATGTCTGTGATATGATATTGAGGGATCACCTCACCGCCGATATGTCAGTTCCGTCGATAAGAGAACTGGCAGTTAACCTTGAAGTAAATCCGAATACGGTAATGAGAGCATTCGAAAGACTTTCCGCAAATGAAATTGTTTATAACAAACGCGGGATCGGTTATTTCGTAACCGCGGGAGCTAATGAAAAGATTTTTGTACAGCGCCGAAAAAGACTGTTTGATGATGTTCTTCCGGGCATATTTGAGGAGATGAAGCTGCTTAATGTTACCGATGATGATTTTCTGAGACTCAGGAAGGAGTATGAAGACAAATTCGCTGATGAAAAAATAATAAGAACAACTTAAAATATTGAGTTATGAAAATGAAAAAATCCACAATATTTAATCTGATTACTGCAGGATATATGCTGATAATAATCCCCGTAATCGTTGTATTGGTAATAGGAATAATACAATAATTTCTTTACTGCTTAGAGCGGTAGATGTTTAAATCGTTATATATGTAAAAAAGGTTATGCCGTTTAATTACGGTCATAACCTTTTTTGTTGTCACCTGTACAGTGTCAATATCGCAACTGTACGGTGTTAATGTCGCAACTGTACAGTTGTCATATCGCAACCGTGCGTCTTTTTTATAACTCTATTCAGGTAACTTATAAACCTCCGTCAAGCAACCAGATTCCTTTGTCATTATCGTTGCGGACTGCTACTCTGATATCTCTGATATTGCCATTGGACGTTTTAATTCTGACATTTACAAAAGTTGAGGCGAAACCGTCGGAGTTAAACGGCTTTCCGCACTCCACAATCTTACATCCTTTATATTTTTTTTTCAATTTGTTGAAATTATAATAGACAAGAGCCTCTTCTGCTTCGGAGATATCGTCAGAGAATATGGAGTTCAATATTCTTTTTACCGCTTTTTCCGGCTTTTCCTTTTTCAGCCAATGCATACGCGATTTGGGTATTACATCTGATATTCTTGTGAGATCTACCCATTCTGTTACGCAGGAAGGAGTTTTCTTGATATCTAGTATATTATAAGGTTGATTATAACTGATGCTCTCAGATTCGAGTATCAGGTTCTTTTTGCCGTCGATAATTATCCAGAAACGAATATCTTTAAGCAGGCCGCAATCTTTATCAAAAGTATATTCTCTGACATTGTCGGATATGCTGATGGTCCTGTTGGCAAACAGAGGATAAGGATTGCCTTCTTTCGTAGATGTTACGGTAAGGGTGATTGTCGAGTCGGTTGTTGTGATCACATAACTGTCTTTGTCAGACTTCTGGGCGTTGCCAAGTTCGTATGTAAACAGGTAAGACGGATATATCAGAGGGAAGAAATCTTCAGCGATATTGGAGTCACCAAAGAAAATGTAACCTTTATTATCATCATTATTCCACAAAAACTGTTTTTTGCCGTTGTTTATCACAGTGCGGCCATTCTCTTTTGAAAGTCTCCAAATTGTTGCCCCGTCTACATTGGCAACATCGATATAATGATTTACAAAAGGCAGATCCGCATTGATATAGGCGAAGTTTTCATTTTCATAAGTCCTTACTTTAAACTTCATTGAGAAGTTACCAACCTTATTTATGATTGCAGATGATGAGTTAAGAAGGGCAGTAACTTCAGAGGCGTGGACTTTTTCAGTGAAGAAAATATTGACTGTAAGTCCGACAACCGTAAATAATATGATAAGAGATGCTGCAATCTGCAGGGATCGGCGGAAAATCATTTTTATTTTCTTCGGTTTTTCCTTCTTCGGATTTTGTTTCTGCTTCTTACTTTGCCTTTGCGGACTTTCATCGGGAATAAGAATCTTTCCTGTCATCTTTTTCGGTGTAAGTAAGTCGACAGTCTCTTTGCATTCTTCATAATACTGTCGGCAACTTTCACATTCCGCGATATGCGTCAGCATTTCAGTGTCGGTGATTTCCGTATCGAAAAGACCGGCTATATTTTCTTTAAAATCTTTACAGTTCATAATGATCATTTTTTATGATTACTTTCAGGTTTGAAAAACTCACTGCGGACTTTGTCAATACCATATTTAAAACGTGATTTGATTGTAGTTACCGGAACTTCAAGAATCTCTGCTATCTCGGTAAAGCTCTTTTCGCAGATAGTACGCAGTCGTATCACTTCTGCCTGATCTTCCGGTATTATGGAAAGTATCCTGTTTATTCTGGCAATTTCCTCCATAAAATCGGTTTCCTGTTCTTCGCAGATATTTCCTGCATCTTCTATTTCCGTAAAACTGATATCCTGTTTTTTACGGTAATATGATATACATTCGTTAGAAACGCTGCGGTAGAGATATTTATGCGGATTGTCTATTGAAAGGAGTTTTTGGGGATCACTGTACAGTTTCAGAAAAACATTCTGCAGAATATCCTCGGCATCTTCGTAATTTCCCGTCTTATAGCAGGCATACCGGAACAGACTATTCCGTTCGAGCCGGATAAATGCCGCAATATCTGTTTCTAAGGGTTTTATCTTATTCATAAATTCATTTATTTCCTGTTATTTCAATTTTGCAGAATGATCATTCTGTTTATAAAGACGTAAAAAACTCTGAAAAGACGTATTTATTATTGATTTTTTTCTTCCTGATTTAAAATTAAAATGCAATTTTTTATTCCTGAATATAATATTAACTAAACTATTTACGTTGTATTAGATTATGGGCTAAAGAAAGTATAGAAGGTTTTATTTATATATATAAATGTTTATAAGTATTCATTTACATAATAAATGTATATAAACGCAAAAATAAACCCATAAGTATTGTGGAAAAATTTCCGTAATAAAGTATTATACATTATATTTGGAACTCAAAAAACAGTTGTTAACCTTACTTTTCACAGAAAATGAATTTACTATCTTATAATTATTTACACTTGCTGAAGAAACGCATACTGCCGTGTGCCGTTTCAATCATAGCATTAAGCTCATGCGGCAATACAATGCCGTATTCTCTAAAGGAAGTCACGAACCCGTGGAAAGACAATTACCGCGAAGTCGTTCCTATGGAATTTTATAAAGACTGGGGGACATACAACGTACATGATCCGGCCTGTAAGAAAATAGGGGATACATATTATATGTATTCTACCGATGCGATTTACGGAGAGAATAAGAAACGCGCTGCCGAGATGAACGTTCCTCTAGGATATATCCAGGTAAGAAAATCGAAAGATCTTGTGAACTGGGAGTTCGTGGGATGGGCGTTTCCGGAGATACCTCAGGAAGCGATTGACTGGGTTCACTCGCAGGCAGGAGGTCAGGGCGCTACAAATATATGGGCTCCTTACATCATTGCTCACAATGATAAATACAGATTATATTATAGTGTTTCGGCTTTCGGACGCAACACTTCATATATAGGTCTTGCAGAATCTGATTCTCCGGAAGGACCATGGATTCAGAAAGGGAAAGTGGTTCAGACAGGCAAAGGAGATAATATGAATGCTATCGATCCTTCTGTGATCGAAGATCCTGATACCGGAAAATGGTGGATGCATTACGGTTCTTATTTCGGTGGACTTTTCTGTGTTGAGCTTGATCCGGCAACGGGTCTGACAAAAACGGAAGAAGATAAAGGTCATCTGATTGCAAGAAGAGCTGATTATAAAAAAGATAACCTGGAAGCTCCGGAGGTTATGTATAATAAGGAACTTGGCAAATATTATCTTTTTACTTCATACGATCCTCTGATGACTACATATAACGTACGTGTAGCTATGGCGGATTCTCCGGAAGGTCCTTTTTACGACTATTTCGGTAATGATATAAAAGATACGACAAATAATGTGCCTATTCTT
>CAMTON010000168.1 GCA_947074105.1 uncultured Bacteroidales bacterium | reverse complement strand
CCGACTTACGGCTGTGAGGAAAAAGATGATGAGGCACGCTGCGCTCTTGCCGAATGTTTTCCCGGATATGAACTGATAGGAATCGACTGCAGTGCGCTTATCAAACAACACGGTTCACTTCACTGTGTAACAATGCAGTATCCTGAAGGGATTTTGGAATAACAGATTTAACAATAAAATATTTTTTTATATAAAACCGTATTTCTCTTTGTTGTAATTTTACATACAAAGAGAAATATTATTTTAAATAAGTCAGAAACAACAATCTATGGCAAAAACGATTAAAGTCGGTATCGTACAACAGTCATGTACCGATAATCTCGAAGCTAATCTAAAGAAACTTTACGATAATATACATGATTGCGCATCTCAGGGAGCGCAGCTTGTCGTTCTTCAGGAGTTACACAACTCTCTTTATTTCTGTCAGACCGAAAACACCGATCTTTTTAATCTTGCGGAGCCGATTCCCGGACCTTCGACAAGTTTTTATTCCGATATCGCCAAATCGCTGGGCATAGTGCTTGTCACTTCGCTTTTCGAAAAACGGGCACCCGGATTATATCATAATACGGCCGTGGTATTCGACAAAGACGGTTCGATTGCGGGAAAATACCGTAAGATGCATATTCCAGACGATCCTGCATATTATGAGAAGTTCTATTTCACTCCCGGAGATCTTGGCTTTACTCCGATACAGACATCACTCGGGAAACTCGGAGTCCTTGTATGCTGGGATCAGTGGTATCCAGAAGCAGCAAGAATAATGGCTCTTTCAGGAGCTGATCTTCTTATCTATCCTACTGCCATCGGTTGGGAAAGCTCCGATACGGATGAGGAAAAACAGCGTCAGCAGGATGCATGGGTGATTTCTCAGAGAGGTCATGCGGTAGCTAACGGGCTTCCCGTGATTTCTGTAAACAGAGTGGGTTGGGAGCCTGATCCTTCAGGACAGACAAACGGCATCTCTTTCTGGGGCCACAGTTTCATTGCCGGACCACAGGGGGAATTCCTTTATAAAGCATCATGCGACAAAGAGGAGAATAAAGTGGTTGAAATAGATATGGCACGTTCTGAGAATGTGCGCCGCTGGTGGCCTTTCTTCCGCGACCGCCGTATAGACGCTTACGGAGATATTCTTAAGCGCTTCAATGATTGATTTTTTATCAGAGAAAATATATTACAAAAGCCTGCGATATGTATCGCGGGCTTTTTTTATGATTAAAACTTGGCGGTTTAATTAATAAATGATATTTTGGCTTAAAATTTTATCATAATTACATTAACCGTTAAATCACAAAGAAAAATGAAACGCACAGGATTCAAAATGTTTTTAAAACCGGGGTGTGAAAAAGAGTATGAACGCCGCCACGCTGAAATATGGCCTGAGTTAAAACAGATGATAAAGGAGCAGGGAGTATCCGATTATTCTATATTCTGGGATAAGGATACGAATATTCTTTTCGCTTCACAGAAAGAGTCGGGCACGGGCAGCTCTCAGGATATGGGAGATAACCCCGTTGTTCAGAAATGGTGGGATTATATGGCCGACATAATGGAGGTCAACGATGATAACTCTCCGATATCAGTACCTTTGGAGGAAGTATTCTATATGGAATAATATAAATCGCATAAAGCCGTTATCATTAAGATAGCGGCTTTTTTTATGTTCTGTTTTTAGTTTGTATATTTACAGTGTAAAAGGAGTTATTAAAAAAACTCCGCATTCATCATAATTTCGTAAAAAATAAATTATGTCTTATTCATCACAGAATTACGAATCAGTAAATTACAAGCAGATCTCTATGAATTTCAAAACAATTTTCAGAACAGCCATATTCTTCGGGATATTAGGCCTTGCCGGTGTGTTCTTTGCATTCTTTATGAGAATGGAACGTATCGACGCGGGACATACAGGTATCCGCGTAAACCTTGTAGGAAATAATAAAGGTGTTGACGATATCACGGAAGTAACGGGATGGGTCATGTATTCTCCGCTTTTCACTGCTATATATGAATTTCCTATCTATACTCAGGTTAAGGATTATACTCCTTTTATTGTAAACGCCAAGGACGGTTCCGAATTTAAGGTAGATCCTACACTGAGCTATTATGTGGATCAGAGCAGCGTTCCTCAGATCTTCCGTCAGTACCGTAAGAATCTTGCGGAGCTTGAGAACGGATATCTTAAGAACGTAATATATGACTGCTACCGTCTTACTGCCAACCGTTTCTCATCCGATTCTCTTATGAGTAACCGCGGTGCATTTGAAGAGGAAGTACAGTACAGACTTGAAGCTACTCTTAAGAAACAGGGTTTCATCTATCAGCAGCTTACTTCGAATATCACGCCTCCGCAATCACTTAAGGATGCGATAGATGCAAAAAACAGAACTATTCAGGAAGCTATGCAGGCTGAAAACAAAGTGCGCCAGGCAGAAGCAGATTCTAAGATCAGACGTATCAAGGCTGAAACTGAAAAGTATGAGAACGACCTTAAGGTTTCTTCTCTTTCTCCGATGATCCTTCAGCAGATGTATATCGAAAAATGGGACGGTAAACTTCCTGTTTACGGAACAGTTCCGCAGATCTTTCATGATATAACAAAAAAATAAGAAAAGTCCTATTTCTCATATTTTAAACTCTGTAATCAAAGTCGTAAATGCGCGACTTTGATTACAGAGTTTTTTATTTTTCTGACAGTTTCCGGTATTAATGATGATATATTTCATATTTAGAGTAAGTGAAAAAAAGAAAAGAAGGACAAAAATCAAAATATAATCATAAAACCATCGTTATATTATATATATAAATGTATAGTCGCAGTGTCAAATCTGTATAATGCCAAAAGATTAACATAAGTCAGGAGACGTTTTTTTAGTATTTTTGTAGGAATAGATTATTAATTTTGAGATAAAACGGTTTATATTCGCATAATCAAAATAATTATTTATTATTGTAATAAACACACAAAGGAATCTGATACGGAAAAGTGACCATTAAACAATAAACACTATATATTATGAAAATGATGAAATACTTTATGCTGCCTGTTGCATGCGGACTTTTCGCATTCAATTCTATGGCGCAGACGCTTGTGGAATTCGCGAATGCCGGAGACAAAGCGCTATCGGAAAGCAACTATGCAGAAGCCGTTGATAATTATCTAAAAGCTCTTGAGCTTGATACGGATAAGATAGATTATACAACAGCCTATAATCTTGGTCTGGCTTATGAAGGTATGAGTGATAACAAAAGTGCGATGGACGCTTTCAAAAATTCCATTCTAATGGGTAACGATGAAAGAGCAGCGTACAATAAGATGAAATCAAATTCCGATGCAATGAAATGCAACGAATGTCTTGAAACGGCGTATCTTGAAATCCTGGAAAAAAAACCTGAAAATTCTCTTTATATCAACGAAAGACTGTTTTACGTCTATACTGCCAAGAAAGACAACGATGCCGCTCTTGAAGCCGGTAAAAAAGTGTTGTGTGAAAATCCTGAAAATTTCGCCATTGTAAAAAATGTCGGTCTTATATATTCATCAACAAACAAATCTGATTCTGCCGTTCATTATCTTGAAAAAGCAATGACGCTAAAAGATTCAGATGCTACTGTTAATAAAACACTTGGTCTTATCTATTTCAAAACATGTGAAGCTAAAGTAAAAGCAGAAACGCAGAAATACGAAAAAGGGAAAAAAGACTCAAGTGCATACAACAGCATGATGTACAACCGACAGAGTCATGAGAAATCATATTATCCTAAAGCGATAAAACTTCTAAGCAGTGCGAATGCCACGCTTAATGATCCTGAAATTACGAAGCTGATAAGCAAGATGAATTCTGTTATGTCGGCTTATAATAAATAAAGACTTTAAAACCGAAAGCAGATGAAATTATAATCTATGATGATATTTCATCTGTTTCCGGATAATAAAAGCCGATTTAACAAGAACAAAAAAACACATACAACCGACACGACATATAACACATTATTATTAATGCATAGTCATTTTGAGAATTGAAATATAAGTTAAATAAATTTGATAAATATCAAGCTTGTTTTTTAAAACTAAACAAATTTTAAGTTTATAATGGTTTTTGCTTATTTTTTTAATATAACTGTAATAATATTTCAGAATATTTTTCAGATTGAGATAAATGATTATATTTGCACAAATAACACGTAAGAGTCACATTAAACAATAATTTTTATTAAGCCTTAATTCTAACATGGGAATTAGCAGTTTAAATAATTTTGAGAAACCGAATAATTGGGCGTTTATTACAAATACCTTAGATCTAGACGCGAAGCTATCTGCTCAGGATGGCATTACTTCTTACGTTGTAATTTTCCGAAACGGATTTAATAATAACAATTATATTAATGTGAAGCGAATCAACATATTGGATATGTGTGGTTTGTCGGGTGTTATGTCAATTTGTCTTTCTTGAGACGGGTTGCATTTTTTTTATGTTTGGCTAGGAAACAACAACAATG
>CAMTON010000167.1 GCA_947074105.1 uncultured Bacteroidales bacterium | reverse complement strand
AGCCAGTTACGCAGATCATTTATTTGTGAGGAGTAATTTCTTGTCTGACTCCATTTTGCAGTATTCTTATCTATGGATTTAGATATAAGATCTTCATAATGGCTAATATAATCCATCAATTCATCGAATTTGCCTTTACTTTTAAACTGTTCCCAGCGTTTTTTATAAAGCTCCACGAATTCCGGATCTTCAAGAAAACGTTTAAAGAATCTGCGCCCCGGCTTATCTCCTTCATTCCAGTCAAAAACAGAAGTCGTCATTTTCTGGAAACGAATAAATCCGGAACCGGAATATCCGAAAGCCCAGTCAAAGTCCCAAACTGGAACCATAATATATTTTCCACCTTTTGTTTTATACATATAAGTACTCTTAGGATGATTAAGCTCCTGATTTCTGGTCAGATTATAAGTTATAAAATAACTTACAGCGGATTCCAGATCAAGATAATCTCTATAATTACTGTTTACAATCGGAGATTTATTAAACTCTGTAAGAAATTCGGTAAGATCATTTTTCCAGTATTCAAAATTCTCATCATCTTCCGGCTCCATATCTTTCACCATAACGGGTAGATTCAGAGGTGATGAATAAAACTGATACGGCGGAGAATCCATATATGAATCAAGCTCCCATATTATACTGTTATCCTTGTCCAGATTCACTCTTGATTCATGCATTTCTATCTGCTCCGTCATAATATAGATCCCTTTATAAATATTATTAAGATATACATCAACTGGACGCGCTGTATTCGCATAAGGCAGACCGGCAAGTTCTGCTATCTTATAGCCTATAGCATCAACCATAAGTGTCCCGTCAAGATATCCGGCAAGAAGGACAAAGTTTTTAGCAGGTTTCATGTCAAGCAAAGCAGATTTAGAAGACAGCTTAAGACGATAAGGCTTCTTGGAATAACCCCATGTCGTATTTCCGCGTCCGCGAATTGAAGTCTCTCCCTCATAGTCCATATAAAAACCTTTACCGTCTATTTTCAAATTTGCTTTTACATATTCAGTTTTAGAAGTTATTTCTGTTACATAATTCTCAATTGTAATATATAACGCAGCAATATCCGGTTCCACAAACGTGATACTGTCAATATCATCCACCCTTATCTGAACGACAGAATTATCTTTTTTATGAACGTTCATAAACAGATTATCATTCTGAGCCGAAAGAAAAGTCAGAAAGTTTATATATATCAGTATAAACAGCAATAATTTTCTTTTCATGGTATTTTTAGTTTATAAATTTTACAGTGTTATTATTAATCTTTATAAGATAGATACCCTTTATAAGTCTTTCGATATTAATTCCCATAGACGCTTCTTCCGCAATACTCATGACCTTTAGTCCGTTTGTATTATATATCACAACAGGATAAATTACAGTTTCGAAATCAATACCTGCAATATGCAGAATCCTGTTTTTTATCGTCACCGAGGGAGCAGAGGATATTGTGTTTGTTTCCAGTGTGTTAATAATATTTTCTTCATTATTAAAATCAATTTTTCTGATCTCTTTAATACTGAAATCAAATCCCGGTTCATTATTGATGATAACATTCATCTTTCCGTCGAAATAGATTTTTGTATCTTTTAATCCGAAGTTAAACAAGGATTTATCTTTCATCAATATTGAAGCAAAAGACTCCGGATAACAGGATAAAGAGATAAGCAGGAGCACATTCAATAAAACATATTTTCTCATGATCTTTTATTTTATAGTAATTATGTCCATATAAAATAGATACAGAAGACCTTTTTCCGCATTTTATTCCGGAAAAGGATCTTCTGTTTTCTGTTGTCATTAATTAGTTATAATAATTTTCGAATATTCCTTTCTTATGCCGTTATCCGTAACGACGAAATAAACACCAGGCGTAAATGAAGAAACATCAATTCTGTGTTTATTATAGGCGATACCGGAATAAACAACCGAACCTACAGAGTTTACAACTCTTACAGCTGTCTTTTTATCTTTTATATCCAGATAGATATAATCATTAGTAACACTAGGATATATTTTTACAATACCCTTTTCTGCTTCTTCCGCAACGGATCCGGTATTTATTGTTGTAAAATCTCTTTTAACTGAATAAAGATTAGGAGAAAGATCACCGACATACGACTCTCCGTAATTTTTCATTTCAAAATCTATTCTGTCAGAATATATATTTATCACAAGACACTGAATTATGGTAGGATTAAGTTTTGTCAGGGACACAGAACCGGAATAATAACTCATAGAACCCATAAATGCACTCATAAATGAATCAAAAAAAGCTTTTCTGTCATGTATTACACTTCCGTCTGTCATATAAGGAGTGATGCGTTCAAACGTATTATATTTTACAATATGATTTCCGTGATCATGGCCATAAAGGTAGATTGCCTCAGGATATTTCAGGAATACGTTTTTAAGTTTTTCATTACAGTCATCATCATTAGTTATTCCTTTAGAAACAGTAACGTTTCTCGAATCTCTTAAAGGATAATGGCCAAGAACAAATACCGTTTTATTTCCTATCTGATCGAGCTTCATATCTATCCAATCTATAAGTTCCGGCTCATAAATATAATCTGTATGATTATCACTTGCTATATAGGCTGTATTCATACACAGAAAATCATAACCCGCGATATTATAATGAAAACCAAGTGTATGTTCAAACTCACTTTCTTTCAGCATTAGGCAATCATCAACATCACCCATGTTCTTTTTCATTTCGGTCATATAATTACCGGAATTAAAATTCTCATTTCCTGCCGCAAAATCATGGTTGCCTGTTATATATAATGTGCGTCCGAACTTTGATCCACTTTTACATGCCTCATAAATCAGATTTATACATCTGTCATATTTTTCTTTATCCCATGTATAAGCACTTGAATTATGGCTAGTTATATCCCCGCCCACCAAGATCAGATCCGGATTTATTTCCGATTTAATTTCATCCATTGCATACTCAATACAGGTTCTTATATAAGGTGCATTATCCTGTATTCCGTAATCAATATGATAATCACTTGTCGCAACTATTGTAAAGAGCTGTTCGGTGTTATCTGAAGGAACATAAACATCCTTATAATCATATTCGGGCTTGTTTAAAGTAAGAGTCGAACTGCTTGTATTTGTTCCGCTTGTAAAACATGAAGTGGCTGTTCCCGATACTGAATAGGAATTTGTAAATCTCACATAATAATCTTTTGAAGATATATTTCTTGTTATTTTAAAATCACCGTTATCGTTCAGAATATTTAAAGCCTGTCTGCTTCCAAGTGTCAGTGTTGAAGTATTGATATTAAGATATAATTCATCTTCATCATTTTCTGTTACCGCTTTTAAAGAATATCCTGATTCAAATTCATCAATCTGCCATAATATAGATTGTATATTTTCATTTTTAGTTCCTTTGAAATCTCGGAATGTAAGATTAGCACTACCTCCTGTCGGTTTTTCTGAAACAAGAGCAACAGAAGTAGAAGAAGAATAATTATTTGGAGTGACATTCATGAAAATAACATATTTTTCACCCGGGATAACGTCATATTCTTTTTCAAATATAAACTCATGCTCATCTTCTATATCTTCTGATTTTTCCATCTTCGGTTCATAGATAGTAAGAAGGCTTGAAGCAGTTCCTGTTCCTGCAGTAAAACAGGACGTAGCATTGTCATTTACACTGTAGGAATTTGTGAATCTTACATAATAAACTTTTTCATCGATCTCTTTTGTTATTCGGTATTCTCCTTCAATATTCAGAATATTCAATATATCCTTTTCCCCTAAAAATAAACCTTCTTCGGATATATTAAGATATAAATCTCCTTCATCACTTTTTTCTTCATCTGATCTATAAACCCGTAAAGCTATTCCGTCATCATCATCTTCAAAGGTCCACATCAGACCTTTACAGTTATGATTGTTTAGTGCTTCAAACTGCATAAATCCGAAATTAAAATCTGAATCTTTTACGGCAGAAGATTTTAGTGCCACTTTTGTTGATTCGAAATACGCATTTGGAGTAACATTAATAGTTATCACGTAGGGTTTTCCGGGAATCAACTCTGTAGCATTTTTATAAATAAGAATGAATTCTTCATTATTAGCCTGTAGTGTTAATACCGAAAAAAATAATGTCAAAATGACGGATAATGATTGTAGATTTGTTTTCATGGTAAAAAGAGATTATGATTAAAAAAATAAAATCTATAGTTCGTCCCAAAAGAATATGGTATGTGAAGACAATCATATATTATCTATTAGTTTAAAGCAGGAAGTATAGCTAATCCCTTTATTTTAGTATCGTGTGTTATATGCAAACATATTTTATTCAAATATTGTTTACTATTCTAAAATTTTATTATACCGTTCTTATACTCTTTGTTTTAACTCAGTCAATATTTTCAGTCAGACATTTTTTCTTTTTTCATCTATTACCGCATTTCTTTCTCCATTCAAAATTCAATAACATGCGGCAGAACATATGCATTCTGAGTTT
>CAMTON010000166.1 GCA_947074105.1 uncultured Bacteroidales bacterium | reverse complement strand
AAATTCGCATAAGTGGCAGGTAGTCTTTCATCCTCTTCAAAAACCGCTTCCGCCATAGGAAGAGCTATAAGACGGTAAGGTTTTCCCTCTTTTGTGGTAAATGACTGAAGCTGCTTCTCCATAAGACTTAACTGCTCGAAATGTTCGTCGATAGGATCATCACATTTCACATAAGCTATAGTATTGTCAGGGCATATACGCGCAAGAGTATCGATATGTGAGTCTGTATCATCGCCTGCAAGATAGCCGTAATCAAGCCACAGGACGCGGTCAAGCCCGAAAGCGTTTTTAAGATAAGTCTCTATCTCCTCTTTACAGAACTGACCGTTGCGGTTTTTGGAAAGAAGACATTCCGAAGTGGTAAGAAGAGTGCCCTCTCCGTCAGATTCTATTCCTCCGCCCTCAAGCACGAAATTCAGACGATTGTGATATACCGCATTCAGCATATCAGCGTCTGCCGCTTTTGATGTGATAAGATTGTCATGATCAGAAGCGAATTTAAGCCCCCATCCGTTGAATTTGAAATCAAGGATATGATTGTTTCCTTTATTATCGATCATAGATATTGCTCCGTGGTCACGTGCCCAGGTATCGTTGGTATCGCATTTGAAGAAGCGTACATTCTGCATATTCACTGTTTCGCTGATAAGCTCCTCCACATAATCAGGTTCGGGAGTTACTATAAGAAGAAGCTCGCGGTTTGCAATTTCTCTCGCGATGTTAAGATAGCATGCTTCTACTTCTTTAAGCATATATGCCCAGTCGGTGTTCTTATGCGGCCACGTCAGCTGTACTCCGCTCTGCGGATGCCATTCGGCGGGTAATATCAAATTGGAAGACATAATATAGTTTTAATTTTTATGCAAAATTACACAAGAAAATCGTGATACGAAACTATTATCTCTTACTCTATTGTTAAATAGATGTATTATACGGCTTTATACCTTTTTAAAGCTATTTTACAACAACAAAAAAATACCTGATTATCAAATCATATTCCGTTCTGTATTGTTATTGCACAATAACCATTGACGATGAAGCATTTCTTTTTTTATAACAGGTCTGAAAAGGCGGTGATACTTATCCTGCTGATTTTCATAACCGGCATTATCATCGTGAGAAACAGAAAGTTTCTTTTCGGAGATGATGAAGAGAAAGATTTCACGTCTTATGCGGAAAGCCCTGACAATGAGAGTTTCAGAAAATGTTTTTCAGATTTCGCTTCACTTCTCAATAATACTGAGCCGGCACGGAATAAAACAAAATATGAAAAGAAGAAAGTTATTATAACACCATCCTTTTTCGATCCGAACACGGCAGACTCCATAGAACTTACCGCTATGGGCATCCCGTCCTTCATTATCAGAAATATAAACGCTTACCGCAACAAAGGCGGCGTTTTCAGGAAAAAGGAGAAACTGGCTGAGATTTACGGAATGAAGAAGGAGTATTATGAAGCATTAAAAGATTATATCCGAATAGACAGTTCTTATTTTACCGCGACATTCCAAAAGAAAAAGGATGATATCGGCGCCGTAAATGAGAACATGACGACAGAAAGGAAATATCCGGAAAAATTTACCGAAAACATGTCTATCGACATAAATGAGACAGACTCCGCCACATTGCTTAAAATACCGGGTATAGGTCCTGCGGGAGCAAGAGCTATAATAGGTTACAGAAAAAAGCTCGGAGGATATTATGACTTATGTCAGATAAGCGAACTGACGTTCATTCACGACAGTGTAACATCTGAGTTGGGAAACTATCTTTTTGCGGATATTTCAAAGATTGAAAAGATAAAAATCAATATCGCTTCTTTGCCTCTACTGCGCAGCCACCCATACATCAACTTCTATCAGGCAAAATGTATCACAGATTTCAGAAAAAGAAAATATATCACCTCGGAATCCGACCTCAGGTTTTCGGATGAATTCAGTGATGAGGATATGGAAAGAATGAAACATTATCTGGATTTCACGATACCGGGGAATCCGTGAATAAGCATAAACCGGTCGCCGTAACTTTATGCAGTAAATATTTATATTGCTGAAATATATTTATTTTCTTTGCAATATTATTGATCACTTTTCAAAGATGATATTTAAAGAGAATAAAATCCCCAATTTTATAAATATTAAAGGAAGACTTTTCGACCTTTCGGCTCCGCGCGTAATGGGAATACTTAACGCGACTCCCGATTCTTTCTATTCAAAAAGCAGATGTGCTGCCGACGATGATATCCTGAACCGCGCAAGAGAGATTATCTCTCAGGGCGGAGAAATAATAGACATAGGAGCTTATTCCACAAGACCATCGTGCGAAGATATCAGCGAAGAGGAGGAACTTAAAAGGCTTGCCAACGCAGTTGGTATAGTAAAAAAGGAGTTTCCCGATGCTGTGATCTCGATAGATACTTTCAGATCCGGCGTAGCAAGAAGCATGGTAAGGGATTTTGAAGCGGATATCATCAATGACATATCCGGAGGCGAGATAGACAAGGCGATGTTTGAGACAATTGCCGACCTTAACGTTCCATATATCCTTATGCACATGAGAGGTACACCTCAGACTATGATGCAGTATACAGAATACGGCAATATTATAGAGGAGATTTTCCTTTATTTTTCACGTAAGATAAATACTCTCCGGCTAATGGGAGTGAAAGATATAATACTTGATCCGGGGTTCGGCTTCAGCAAGACTCTTGATCAGAATTATGTTCTTATGAAACATCTTAAGAATTTCGACATCTTCAACCGTCCCCTTCTTGTAGGCATATCCCGTAAATCTATGATTTACAAACTTCTCGGCAATACTCCTGAAGAATCATTAAACGGAACCACCGTACTCAATACTTTCGCGCTCGGTGCGGGCGCAAGCATTCTTCGCGTTCATGACGTGAAAGAAGCTGTCGAGACAATAAAAATCTGTGATAAAATAAATAATCCAAACTCATAACCGATACTGAATATGTGGCAATTCGGCATTAAAGACGCTATCGACATCCTTCTTGTTGCCATCCTGCTGTACAACGTCTACAAGATGATGCGACAGTCGGGTACGATAAGCATATTCGTAGGTATCCTTACTTTCATCGCTATCTGGATCCTTGTGACACAGGTTCTTGAGATGAAACTTATGGGCGCGATTATGGATAAGGTGATCAGTGTGGGACTTATCGCTCTTGTTGTTATCTTTCAGGATGAGATAAGAAAGATGCTTCTCGACATCGGTTCAAGAAGAAGATGGAAATACTTTTTCCGTTATATCCTTAAACAGGATGAGGAGGACGACAGTTCAAGGGTTACTCTCAGCGCGATAGCGAGAGCCTGCCAGAGCATGGCATCGACAAAGACAGGTGCGCTGATCGTGATACAGCAGGATCAGGATCTACAGATGTATGAGACGACAGGCGATAAGATTGACGCGGAAGTTTCGTCAAGGCTTCTTGAAAATATATTCTTTAAAAATTCTCCTTTACATGACGGTGCAGTCATAATATCCAACAACAGGATAATGGCAGCGGCTTGTATACTTCCCGTTTCACATAATTCCGATATACCTAAATCTTTCGGGCTTCGTCACCGTGCGGCACTGGGAGCCTCTCAGGAAACTGACGCGAAGGTTATTGTGGTAAGCGAAGAGACAGGACATATCACAATGACTCATAACGGAAAGTTCTACCGCAATCTTTCGGCTACTGACCTTGAAGGTCTGCTTGCGCCTGAGGAACAATAAATCTATCTGAAAAAGATATTCATCTGATAACGATATTATGGAACTGAAATACAATAATCCCGACACTCCTCCCCGCGATGGCAATGAATATTTTCCCGTTATAGATGAATCGGGAAATGTATTGCGTTATGAAACACGAAAGATATGTCACAGCGGAGTGAAACTTCTTCACCCGGTGGTGCATCTTCAGGTTTTCAACTCAAAAGGAGATCTTTATCTCCAGAAAAGATCAATGGACAAGGATATTCAGCCCGGGAAATGGGATACAGCCGTAGGAGGCCATATAGATTATGGGGAATCGGTATTTCAGGCTCTATGCCGTGAAGCACGGGAAGAGCTGGGTATTAAGATAAAAGACAGATCAGAGGTGAGATTTCTGTTCAGCTATATATTTGAATCCGAAATAGAAAAAGAGATGGTGAATACTTTCTCAGTAATATATGACGGAGAAATCAAACCTGACGCCGGAGAGATCTCGGAAGGACGATTTATGAGTATAGATGAAATAAAAGAGAAAACCGGAAAAGGTTTCTTCACCCCTAATTTTGAGAATGAGTCCGGAATGTTGAATCTGTGATTCTGACAATGGATATACAATATAAAATCATATTATAGTATCAATGTGACCGCTAAATCACATTATATGAACAGAAAGAGCTGTTCGGGATAACCTGAACAGCTCTTTCTGTTTATATTTTACAGTAACTGAAAACTTATTATTTTTCAACTACATATACTTTACCATCAATATTTATTTTAGAGAATGAAGCTTCGTCCTGATTTTCTGTCTCTTCTTCTTCTATCTCAGGTTTTACGCTTCCTATATTTGTCGAACCGAATGAACCTGTGACAAGGTCATACATTATAACATATCCCTTACCTTGCTCAAAAGTCACATTATATTCACCTTTCAATGTGGAATATTCATCTCCTTCCCTTTCATCATAAA
>CAMTON010000165.1 GCA_947074105.1 uncultured Bacteroidales bacterium | reverse complement strand
CATCCCGTAGGCAAAATATCTGGTAAACATTAAATAATAACAAATGAATTATCCTTTATCTTAAAACTGAATATAATTTTAAGATATATAAGGACAAAAATAAAAATAAAAGCTATATATCCACTCATATAAAAAAAATATGGGTGAAATATATAGCTTTTAATCTAAATTATATCTGACTCTCTGTTACTGAGAATTATCTTACGGTAGTTTTCTCCTGAATCCATCCTCCGATAGTGATTGTTTCTCCTTTCTTAAGATCAGGGTGCATAAATACGTCCTGATTGTTAGGGAAACGTGAACGGTAAGAAGAAATCATAGAATTGATTTCTGCAGCTTTTGAAGGCTCTGCCGATTTAGCTTTTTCAAGTTTATCTACAGCAGCATAATAAACTGTCTGAGCAAGGATGTGATCATTTGGATAGATATCCGATGCCGACATAGCATACATATTCGCAATAAGAATATATGGAGTTGACTGGCCCGGTTCAGCCTGAAGAGACTTAAGCGCCATCTCTCTTGCTTTAGAGTAAGATTTTCTCTTACTGTAGATTACAGCCATACTCAAATAGATATCTGCTTTCTCATCGTTTTTCTCAGCAAGCTTAGCTGCCTCATCAAGATAAATCAAAGCCTGATCAAAGTCTTCTTTTTTCATTGACTGACGAGCCATGCCCATAGCCGATTCTGAAGTCGGTTCGATTTTATGAGCATATTCAGATGCTGCGAAATATGAATCGCTTTCCTGACATTTTGATCTGCGAAGAAGCGCTATAGTCTGTTTAAGGAATGCGATATTTTCTTTGTTTTCTTCAATCTTAGGACCGAATACACCTTCAAGAGCTTCACAGTCTGCTGCACCACTCTTAGCATATCCTTCTGTAAGATAAGTTTTTACATTTTCTGTATACTCTACCATCTTATCCTTAGCGATATTTGTCAGATAATCATCAAGATATTCAAGAGATTTAAGATAGTTGTTGATATACTGTTCTCTAAGTTCAGGATTTGCTTTAAACATTCTTTCTGAAACTTCAACCCATGATTTTACAACTTCCGGGCTCGAAATACCTTTACGGTTTTCAACCGAAGTATTAAGCATTTCATAAGCTAAGTTCAAATCAGCATCTTTTCCGTAGATTGTCATATAATCCACACCCTTGTTACCAAGGATTCTTTCTGTTGGATACTGTCTGTCATCACCGAAATATTTGATACGCTGATCATAAACATTCATAAGTTTCTTCTTAAGTTCAGCAAGAATAACAGGATCTTTCTCCTGTGTGATCTGCCACTTAACGATGTTCACACCATAGATATAAAGATTCTTTGATGCAGCAGGACATTCGTTGAATGCGATTTCCCAGTAATCAAGAGCATCTTTATAATTTTTCTGCTTTGCATAAGGCTCATACAAACTGATGTTCTGAATACAGCGGATACTGTCTTCACCAACTCCGAACTTAGTTCCAGAAGCTACTCCTGTCTGAGCGAAAAGCGACGAGCTGCCCAGAGTAAGGGCAACAGTCAATAAAATATTTCCGGATTTCATATTTCTCTTTTATTATATATTTATTATTATTTTAATCTGTTCTTCAGGAACCACATTTCATTAAATGCAAGTCCTATATTCAATTTCAGGAAGTTCTCCGACAGAAAATCTTTGTTCTGCGGTTTAATTGTCGCATATTCCAAAGCGACATTGATAACTGATTTCTGACGCATTAACGGCAGACCGACACCAATTGTAAATCCATACTCGTCGTTTCTGCTGTTTCTTACATTTACATATGAATTATTGTAATTGAATCCGACTCTGTATTTGATTCTTTTATAATATTTGTCCCCATAAGAAGCTCCCGGAAGATACTCTCCCCCCACTGCAATCTTGGTTCTGTCTGAAAACGCAGTATTTGAAATCTTATAATCTTCATCATAACCTCTTACCTCCGACCACAGTTCTCTTTTAAAATCAGCTCCTACTGTCAAACGGTCATCATAAACATAAGTAAGACCGACACCAAAAATCTGAGGAATATTCACGGTATGCGAAACTGACGTAGTATCAGATTCTGTAAGCACCATAATTTCCGAAAGATCTGTCCACATATCCATTTTAGGATTATATGTGACCCCTATTGTAGCCTGATGTTTTTTAGAAAATTGCTGAGTATACTGAACACCGAAATTAAGATCTAATGCTTTCACATCCATCGTGTAATCAGTTGATGAAGTCGTACCCATTGAATTAGAGTAAGCCATACTCCATCCTGTTGAAGTCACACCCCATATATATCCCATATTAACACCAACTGAAAGACTTTTTATAGGAGCATAGGCAAAACCTAAAAAGACTTTATTCAACCCTCCGTTCCCTGTATATTTCCTTGTTACGGCAATCGTATCCTCTCCGGCGATAAGATCTGACTGATTTCCATATTCATATCCTACATAACTGAAAGGAAGAAGTCCTGCCGTTGCAGCAAATTTCTTACCCAGCGGAACCTGAAATGCAACATAGTCGATACCTGCACTCCAGTCTGTCTGTGAAACACCCGGCTCTCTGAAAACGCTCATCTGACCGTTCATACCAAAATCAAAAAGAAAAGTCAGCGAATCAATCGCCGTGTACGATGCTGGATTCTGTACATTAATCTGAGACCGGTTTCTCAAACCGATCCCGACTCCACCCATACCCTTATTTGCGACAAATGAATTGTCGGCAAGCGAACCATAACCATATCTGGAGTACGGAGTGTTACCATTATCACTCGGATTCAGGTCTTGAGCCATCATCACAGTTCTACATATACACAAAACTAATAGCAGCAATATTGCCTTCTTATTTCTCAACATTATAGTTCAATATTCTATTTAGACCTTTTAAAACTAAATTTTTATCCACAAAGATGGGATATTTAACTTTCTCTGACAAGAATTTTGCATCTCCGCCAGTTAAAAATACAAAAACATTTGAATAATGTTTCTTTATATTATTTATAAATCCCTCGATTTCAAATACGACCCCATCTACGACACCGCATCTTATGGCTGTCTCCGTGCTCTTTCCGATAAAAGGATATTCGCCTTCTTTATCCACCAGTGGCAATGCACCGGTAAACTGATTAAGCGACATAAACCTCAGTCTTAACCCGGGAGCTATGTTACCTCCCTGAAAAACTCTTTCGGAATCCATAAAATCATAAGTGATTGCCGTTCCGGCATCAATTACAATCTTAGCACCTTTTCCGTTTTCCGCATCCGCTCCCGCGATTGCGGCGATCCTGTCAGCACCCAGAGTATGCTTTGTCTGATAATTAACTTTAAAAGGCAATGCCGTCTTATTATCTAACGTAAGAAAAAATGAAAAATTATGTTTCAGCTTTTCTTTTACTTCCTCTTCGATTTCCTTAACTGAAGAAAGGATGACATTCTCAATATCATATTTGTTTGCTAAATCTTCAATAAATCCGATATCCGGTTTTTCTGTTTCAAATTTAACGATTATTTTATCATTTTTAAAAACAGCAATCTTTGCCTTTGTATTACCCTGATCTATTATTAAGTTCACAACTATAATATTTTGGGCAAAAATATAAATTTTTATACTTATTCGTTATCATTATTTATTTATTTATATTAATCTTTGATTATAAATCATATTTTAATTGGTAAAAACTAAGTTTCCTTATTACTTTTGCCTTTATATTGTTCATTTTATAGAATCATAAGTATCACTGATTATGCAGTTCAAATCTTTTTTCTATTCCGTCAAAGCCAATACTTCTGAGACTATCTCTTTTGTAAAACAACTGAGAATTACCAGAGTCATCATTGCAATCTTTGTGGTTTATCTGCTTTTCTTTTCAGAAAACAGTTTTCTTGTGAGAGCACGCAATCAAATAAAAATCCTTGGCCTGCGACGTGAAATAAGTCATCATCAGAACGAAATAGAAGATTGCAAACAGCGAATTATTGAACTTAATTCAAATAAGGATAATCTTGAGAAATTCGCAAGAGAACAATATCTGATGAAAAAAACAAACGAAGATATTTACATTGTAAAATAATTAGTGACTGCCATATGAAAGAGAAATTCAACATTTTCCTATATAAGATTTCTGCTATCGTCATTCTTGTTTCGACCTTAGCCTATCTTTTCGAGAGAAAGATCTCTCCTTACTTTTTTGCCGTAGCCGCCGCAGGTATGGCAATTTCCAAACTGAATCAGCAATACAATGGCAATAATCTGCGCATTAAACGACTTTTCCGCATGCAGAAAATGTCAGGATTTCTTTATGTAGCAGCTTCATATTTTATGTTCAAACCACATAACCAGTGGGTACCGCTTCTTCTATGTGCTGCAGCTCTTGAGCTATATACCACTATGGTTATTGGACGCGAACTGAACAAATAAGTTTAATAGAATAAAAAATATTCCTGCTTTATATAAAGCAGATAAAGAAAGTTTATACAAAAAAAGGAGAAAATTTATTTTTCTCCTTTTTTTGTATAGTATATCAGAACATTCCCAATACCGGATGTGGCACATAAGGTTTTTCAAGTGCTTTGATCTCATCTTCCGTCAACACAATATCGAGTGCTGCTACAGCTTCTTCAACATGTTTTACACATGTAGTACCTACAATAGGAGCTGTGATATATGGCTTACTCAACATCCATGCAAGTGATTCCTGGGCCATAGAACGTCC
>CAMTON010000164.1 GCA_947074105.1 uncultured Bacteroidales bacterium | reverse complement strand
TACGCAGACAACCCGTTGCAGAAACTTAATAAGTTTTGGTGACGGGTTTGTTTATTATAAACCTTCCTCTTAAAGAGTCCTATGCCGGCCTGTATATGGCAGTTTGCCGGAAAACTAAGCATGGAAGGATAGTATATCATATTGCCATAGCGTTTAAAATATAATAAAAGAAAAGAGAGCCCGGATGAGCTCTCTTTTTCGTTGTAGAGATTTATAGATCAGGATACCTTCTTGCAGGAAATCTTTGATAATTCCTTTATTAACACAAACAGCACAAACTCCTTCCGGGATGAATTTACCGTCATGTATTAAATTAAGGAAAGTTCAGATACAATAGCTTTCCTGCTTCCCGCATATTTCTATTGTAAGAATATCCTGAATATTTTATCCTTCTCATTATTGCTGAATATTTTAATTCCAAGAAGGATCAGATGCGGATTGAAATAGAAATAAATATCCGCTTTGATAAAATTTACCGACAACAAACATTATATAAGTCTATGAATATCATCGTAGATTCTTTTCTTTTTCACACTCTTTTGAAACAAAGATATTCAGCTGTATAGATACAACACTGACAAAAACCGGATTTATTATGACAAAAACCGAAAATATGATTAAAACGGCGAAAATTCGGAAATTATATCTCAGAGCAATCAACTTTTCCGGAATTGTCGGTTTGTTTTCGGAATTTGACATATTATGTAAATATTCTCACTGTTAATTTTGATAAATATTATGTGAAAAAATAATTAGTGGTCATTCGGGTTATTGTGAAAATAACAGAATAGGTCATTGAGACTAGATCAACAGAGATAAAAATTAATCAACAGTTTATTAAATCAATTTTTTATGAGAAATTTTACATTTAAGAAACCTGACGATTGTTGCGGAAAAGCAACAATTAAAAATATCGGCGGTAAGAATATTTTTTATCTGATGATTCATCAGGACAAAGTGACTTCTGAAGCTATAAATATCCGATATTATAATAGTGAAATAAAAATGCTTTTCTCCGGTTTTGAATTAACCTTCTCTGTTGATAAGATATTGGGATCTCCGGACGATCCTTATATTTTCGGAGTTGAATAACTCTCTTATTTGTCTTTTTCTATTTAAAGCGTTTCGGTATTATACCGGAGCGCTTTTTTCTGATATTTTTAGTCGCAAACATAAATGCGGGATCCTATATCATTTGATATCTGATCCCGCATCTTTTTTTGAAATATAATCAGGAAATTAATTCACGACGATTTTAAAACTCTGAGAAATATTGTTTTCAGTGATTATTATCACATAAATACCTTTTCCGAGATCTTTTATACTATAACTGTTGAAGCCTTTTTTCATTCTTATATCCCTGATTTTTATTCCTGACATATCGAATATCTCACATAAGGAATTACCGTCATGCTCTGAGTTATAAGAGAATGCTGCCTCATTTGCATTATAACTGAAACTGGAACTTATTATATCTCTGATATCAAGTATCGTGTTTGCTGTAATCTCATTATCCTGCCAGCCGTTTGCCTTTATTATGACAGGTGAACCAATCAGTTCAGAAGCTGATCTGTATATCTCGATTCTTCCCGGAATAACATTATAATCATTTTTGTCAAGAGGGATATTATTAATCACGATATCAGAGATTGAATCTCCCCATGACTGATTTTCATTGAAAGAAAGTATATAGGCTTCGTCATTGAATGACTGGATCAGTTCGGGTGACTTTCCTATACTTATGTAAATTCTCGGAGATACTTCTTCGTAGGAATCATTGATGTAAAGTGCAGAGAAGTAATCGGCAGCAGGCAATTCTCCTGCAGGGATAGTTATATAACCGTTAGTTTCCCCATAAGTATAATAGAAACCGTCAAGCTCATCGACATCAATATCCTTATCTACCTGATACATGCCTACCCAGTCTTTCGGAGTTCCCGGTCCGTCTTTATATCTTATGATAATATCTTCATGCGGAGCATAATTTGCTTTTTCCGATTCAAGCGAAGATATAAGTTCTCCGACTGAGAAATATGTTCTTTCAGCAGGTTCGAAATATCCGCCTCTTGTGAAATATGACAGGAAGTAATATCCCTTTGATAGTTTTGCCGCATTTAAAGAACCTGTTCCTAATAACAACAATGAATCATTTTCAGCTCTTGAAACATACTTCCATGAAGAGGATTTTATATCAGCCTGTCCCGGTATATTTCCTGTACGATAAACTCCGAACCAGTCATTTTTAAGATAAGGAACATTTCTGAAAGTGACTTTTACTGTATCATTTTCATTATAGTTATCCTTATCGGTAGTAAATTCCGGTTGAGGACCTACATAGAAAGAGAGCTTTTCCGTAATAGCGGTATATCCTCCGTCTTTGAATAATATGGCATAATATTCATCCGCATCATCAAGAGTAAATTTAAATTCTCCGGCACTACCTGAAGTATATGTCCATTTTGTAGAAGCTTTAAGAGGATATACATCTCCTGCATGATATACTCCAACCCAAGCATTCTGTTTTTCCGGGGCAAAATCATATTTAATTGTTACGGTTTCACCCTGTCTGTAACTTTTAACAGGTATGGATATTGCAGGATCACCGGAAATACTTTCAGATATCACGAAAGTTTTATGATCCGACCATTCAGACCACTCCATATTGGAATCGCGGTGACTCAATCTTATATAATATCTGCCGTTCTTAAGCTTGTCCTTTTCAAGCTCAAGAGAAGTTATATTCTTATATTCATTAAGATCTACAGGAATATGAAGCGGATTGCCCGTGGAACCATACATATTTTCAATATCACGGATATTATCAAGAACATACTCTTTGAAATCTTCAGTTGTCGATATCTGATATCTGACTGTGTTAAGCGGATATTTATGATCTGTATTAAATTCAGAACCTTCTATTACGCAAGGCTGAATAAGTGTATCTGCTATCTCTTTGATAAAAGGTTTGGAAGGTGCCGGTTCTCCAAACTTACGTGAAAAAGAATCAATAAGAATATTATCGGTGACAATGTGTTTATTGCCGATAGCATAACACTCTGCTTTCATCTCATTATCATAGAATTCAAGAATCTGATATCCCCAGTAATCGATAGTTTTCTGTACATCATCATAGTCTTCTTCAGAAGACATCCCCCAGAGCTGATCCCAGGAAGCACCTCCGTTTATTATATGATAAAGAGGATAGTCGGCAAGCTGACCTCTGTGATAAAGATGGTGATGACCTCCAAAGTTAAGCACATGTTTAGATGTCTCAGAAAGAATCGGAACAATCTCATTTCTTACCCATGAAGATATATCTCCTATATATTGTTCTGCCTGAATAGGACGGTGATTGACGCTGATCATAAAATCTACCGTTTCATCATCTTTTACAGCATCCGTCACTTTCCTTATCCATTCTTTCTGAGCGTCACCGGTATGCTCAGTGCTTAAGACTACAAATAATATTCTTCCTATCTGATAAGCGTAATAATTTTCAGTATCGCTTTTTATTCCTTTATATTCAAGATCTTCATAATGAAAATGTGCAGCATATTTTTTCATTCCCGTATCAGAATATGTTTCATGATTACCGACACATGTCATAATAGGGATGTTTGGAGAAAGAAGAGATGACTTATAAAAATGAATCTGTTCATACTGATCCAGTGTACCTATATCTACCTGATCTCCGACATTCATAATCATAGCAACTGATTCTTCAGGGTTACCATATTTTTCTTCTATCTTTCTTTTGGCTGCCTGCATAAGCCATTCATAACCGCTTCTGGATTTAATCTGATGATCACCCATAAGCAGAATTCTCATTTTCTTTTTGCTCCCTATTTCAGGAGGTGTTGTGAAACGATATGTTTCACTTATGTTGTCGCCTGTCTTAACTCTATAATTATATGAAGTTTCAGGAGAAAGGTTGGTTAATTCTACAG
Source organism: uncultured Bacteroidales bacterium (assembly GCA_947074105.1). Lineage (GTDB taxonomy): Bacteria > Bacteroidota > Bacteroidia > Bacteroidales > JAUNSR01 > JAUNSR01. The sequence goes on along the minus strand of CAMTON010000164.1, from coordinate 768 downwards.
AATGCCAGTAATATTTGGAAGAAAGTTCTTCTGATGTCCCGTAATTAATATTGTCAGTAAGTGATTCACCATATTCCACAATGCTTTCACCTTCGTACGACGTCTTCCATGTAATCCATACGGAATTAGAAGTGATAGTCTGCAGATATGGTTTTGTCATTTCGGAATTTGATGGGATAACGGTAAGGCGATGGGCAGTGACAGTTTCACAATTATCACCTTTTTCAGTAAGTTCATAATATATGTCGGCATCTTTACGGTATTCACCGGCAATCATTATGGAATCTCCCATATTGATACTTATGTCATTTACTGTCGATATCGGACGACATACGTTGAAATCACATCTTACAGTATCTCGATCATTATTATTAAACTCTCTCACCACACTTATTTCTCCGCTTTTTGATGTAAATCTCACATAAGCGTCTAAAGAAGTATCACCGTCATTTTTTAAGATATAAAGTCCGGGAGGAAGTATCCAGTTATAACTTATGACATCCGGTTCGTCATTAATAAAATAATGGACGTAATCGCCTGTTTTTACTGTTGATATCCCGTCTTTCAGATTAAACTCTTTTACTGTATCGGCGAAACTGCCTGTACCACATGAAAATAAGAGAGATAATCCCAATGTGTAACTTTTTTTCATATTGTCCTTTTGATTAATATTTGTTTTGTTTTTGTTAAAATTGACTCGTTTTAAAAAACATTGTCAACGAATAATTTAAAAATTACAATTTCGCAACATAGTTATTCCATCTTTGT
>CAMTON010000163.1 GCA_947074105.1 uncultured Bacteroidales bacterium | reverse complement strand
GACGGAACACCGAAAGAACTCGCCCTTTCGACTACCCGCTTCATTTCTGAAAAAGAGAATTATCTTCTTCTTTCACTGAAAAACATCCATTCAGTGCTTGAAAAAGAGGAGATGATAGCATGGCAGAAACTTATCCGCGTTCTTACTCATGAGATAATGAATTCTATAACGCCTGTGATCTCTCTTTCTGAAACTCTTACGGAAAGGACTGCTGAAGCGGAAACAAACGATAAGGATTTCGATAATATGAGAACCGCTCTTTCGGTGATTCACCGCCGCAGTAAAGGGCTTCTGACATTTGTCGAAAACTACAGGAAACTGTCAAGACTTCCTCAGCCGTCATTCTCACCTGTTAATATTCCCTCTATGCTGGGGGATATATGTTCGCTGCATAATAATGTGAAACTCTCTCTTGATATTCCGCAAAACACGACTATTGATATTGACCGTTCTCAGATCGAGCAGGTGATGATAAACCTTATAAAGAACGGACGTGAGGCGGATACGGAAAACGCGAATCCTGAGATCCGCGTTTCGGCATATTTTGAAAAAGAAAATATAATACGTTCAGGTTATTCCGGTCGCAGGATATTTATCAAAGTCAGCGACAACGGAAAAGGTATTTCTCCCGAAGCTGCCGACAAAGTATTCCTGCCTTTCTTTACCACAAAATCATCAGGAAGCGGCATCGGCCTGAGTCTCTGCAAACAGATAATAACGATGCACGGTGGAAAGATTGGTTTTACAACGGAAAAAGATAAAGGGACCGATTTCGTTATTTCCCTTAAAGTATAATATTTATAAATATCCCAACATTCCTGCCAGGGTTTCATATACTACATCGATCTGGGCATCTTTGATGATCACTTTTCCGTTTTCATCAAGAAGATAAAGCGAAGGTATCGCGCGAAGATCATATTTATTGTCAACCTCATCGCTGTAACCGTTTATCCAAGAAGAGGGATATTCCGTTTCTTTCCACAAAGAAATATCCTTATCGGGATATATCGACATAATCCTGAGTTTCGGATTATTGGCGAAAATCTCATTCTCACCTAATATAGTCTTTATCGCATAACACTCCTCGCAATCAGGATTATTGAAAAATATAAGGGTATTCTTTCCCGTAAGAGAATGAAGGTTCCCTTTCTTTCCGTTTCTTAGTGTATAGCTGAAATCAAGAGCCTTAGTGCCCGGACGGTTATTATTCGCTCTTTTAAGACGCGAAGCATATCTTATCTTATGAACATCACCTACCCTACCGTTTTTCACGATCGACTGAAGCACATCAATATATATTTCCTCGTTTCTCGACGGTGAATTCGGATCATAAAGATACTTGTCGTAAAGATCGGTGAAGAAAGCAAATGACGCCGTATCGTTATCAAAAGCCCGGTTAAGCATACCGTCGATAGATTTAAATCTCACTGACTCCTCATTGCTGTATGACATGACGGCAATATAATCGGCGAATATCTGTTCGGTAACTTCTGGCGTTGTATAATATTCAGGATTTGTAAAATCAAACTTATCCCAGAAATGAGATATCAGGTAACGCAGCTTCTCTTCACTGCTGTATATTTCCGGAACTTCAGGGAATGAAAACCCGAAATTATTCTCCTTTGAATTCTCCTTTTTAATAGTTTCTTTTCCTTTGTTACCGACGCCGCATGAAGCTATGGCAAATAAAAGCGCGGCAGAGTATATCGATTTGATAAATAGTGATTTGAATGACATAATGAATGATGGTTTCCGCAAAGGTAAGGAATTGGAGAGAAACCGGAAAAAGCAGGATATTAATATAAATGAAAAAACCGTTGCAGTGCTTATTGCCCTGCAACGGTTTGAAGTATTTGGTTTTAATTTACGTCTCTTACACAACGGACACCTCCCGTGTCATGATCTTCATCATTAATCAGGAAGAATGTATCTGCATTTTTTCCTATAGCAAAACCATAACGACCATTAGATTTCGTATAAAAACTAAACCCGGTACGAGAGAAATGATTTTTTAAAGACCAGAAACTAACAGGAGTTATTCTTGAATACATTAAAGATAACTCTCTCTGATTTGGAACTCTCCATCCTGGATCACACAATCTTGATGTTGAATTTGGTTGAGATGCGATTCTGACTTCTTCCCACTTATGACCGTCTTTACTAGGGGTAGGACTAACAGAAAACTTAGACCATGGCCTATTATTCCCATATTCATCTCTTTCATTATGATCAGGTAATTCATCTACCGTTGCATTTCCTCTTAATGCTCCGGGATCCAGTCTGTCAAGAGATATTGTTATGGTTCCGTTGTCATTATTAATATGTGCAAAATCATTGTAGACGGTATTTTCACTTTCTGAGTTTATTATACCTAAGTTTCTTGCACAACGATAGTACACTAAGCTGTTTATATTTCCTGATCCTCCTAGGCGACCGATACTTGATCCTTCAGAAGACCATAATATTTCAGGGTTATTTTTATTTTTTTTCACTTTATTTTCAGTGACTTCAAGGCTATTCTTAACAGTACTGCTAACATACCATTGATCATCGTTTACCCATGTAGTATGAGTATAAAGTTTAAGTTCTTCGTGTGCCGGTTCCCCAATCCATATATCTGTCAACTGATTAATACTTGAAAGATACCATTGAATTTCATTTTTTTCAATTATTCCGTTTCCATTCATGTCTCTGTTGAGAGACATACATTTATATCTTGCATATTCATAGCCGGATTTCATTTGCCATGTATCAGAGTTAACAAAGTAATCCCATGAGGTCGATTCTTTCAGCCATAAATTTATGCTGTTTTTTCTTCCGTTATAAGAATCATTACTTGTTCCATCATAAACTACTGCATCAGTGTTTTTATCAAACATTATTTTTGTTTTGTTCTGAATTGCATTTACTCCCCATGCCGTAAAACTATCCTTAAGATATTTATTATAGAGAGTTATTATAGAAGATTGTCTGAATGAATATAAAGATGTAAAAATTGAGCTTTGCTGATCACTACTTAATCTTACATCTGAAGAGATACTCATTGTACGTTTTTCTGTATTTACAAATTGCTTCCATAAAGAGATATCGAAAGATTTATCAGAATCATTAGGATCATATTCATAATAATAATCATGCATATAAGCCGTGAAGATCATTTTTTGATTTACATCAAACATATCCCATTTCTGGTTATTGTTATTATTTTTACACCTGAGTTTACTCTCTTTCAATATATGAATAAGATGCTTCACTGTAAGCAGACTATCTTTATAACTTTCAACATCTGATTTATACCTGTCATAAAATTGCGCTTGAGCATTCGCGCTTTCCAGATTCAAATCTTTATAAACTTTATTATCTCCTATATATTTACGAAACTCCTCATTAAATGTAAATCTTTTATCAAACTGACCACTATTAGCAGCATTTCTGTCATTTATTCGGAACAGAATCCATTTATAATCTTTTATATCTTTATCATTTATGCCTTTAGTAAATGGAGTATAAACATTCCAGGTAAGACCGTCACTCACTTCAGATTGTTTAAAAGTTATTTTGAAAATATTATTATAAGAGTCAAAATCCATTACTTCACCGGAAATTGTCACATTTCCTTCAGCTCCGGGACGAACTTCATTATCTATATCTACTTCCGTGATAATCTGATTTACTGAATTTATAGTAATATTATATGTATAACTGCAATTCCTGTGATTTGAATAATTATTGGCATCTAATTCATTATTAGTTCCATCTTTTATTCCGCCAAGAAGAATTGTATACTTTACTTTTGCGGAAATATCATTCCCGCTTTCTGAATCTTTATAGTCTACATATCCTTCGATTACAACATATGATGCAGATTTTTTTGCGTATACAAATTCTTTATTTTCATATAAGTTATTGCCGATCTCTTCTTTTATTCGTTTTTCGCGTAAAGAATATTGTTCGTCAATTGTTCCTTCATTTTTGATAAATTCTTTGTAATTAATCTTATTTTCAAGACAATAAAAGGCAAATAAACCACCATTTTCATTTATTTCATCAAAGTTCCTTTCTTCTATATTAAAATAATTATCAGCATTATAATCAAAAAGATCCTTATTCTCATTATATATAACTGTAGCTTTTCTTGGCACGGAATAAATATGCCATTTATAAGGAGTAAAAGTTACACCTTCCTTTGTTTTGACAACGAATTTGATTTTGGAGTCTATACGTTGAAGTGATATATTATTATTATTATTTGATTGTGAAGAAGTAACATCAAAATTTACACTTCCGCACATAATGAAACTTCGCCCTCTTTCAAGTGTTTCGTTGGAGAGTGCGAATTCAAGCTTACCAAGTTCTTCTAATGTTGTGACATTATTAAGATCTTCTTCTGTAATGTTTGTAACAGAACTATTGATATTTGAAATTGCATAAAATGTAGTATTTCCGGTTGGAATATCTTCAAGAGTGACACTTGTTGAATATGTTGCATTGACAGTCGGTAAAAATTTTCTAGCTATAATTTATCCACTATTGTTAACTGCAAGAACATAAATATTCTGAAGATACTTTTCATCTTCCTCAGGTGATACAGCTTTGGTTATAATAATATTATCAGAGGATTCTATTTTAAGATTAACGGTAGCCACACCCTCTTTCACCATCACATCATTCTCCTGACAGCTTATAAAGGCAAAAATAAAAGCAAAAAAATATATTATCTTTTTCATAATGATCAATCAAAACTTGGGACATCTATTGTTTTTT
>CAMTON010000162.1 GCA_947074105.1 uncultured Bacteroidales bacterium | reverse complement strand
CATCGCGGCCGATATGGAACGTAAAACTGTTGATCTATATAATGAATATGCTTCACAATGCGCGGCAGAAGGAGATTCGACTTCAAAACGTCTTTTTGAAAAACTTGTGGAAATTGAAGAAGAACATCAGGATACATTCGAAATCGAAGAAGATAATTGTGAAAAATTCGGAGAAACTTATCTTGCTCTTCAGACAATACAGAGAACAGCGAAGAATGACGAAGGTGGTCATGAAGATGTAGGAATGGAATGATTCTGTTTTAGCATGCTTTATAACTGATATGTTGATTATACTCATTTTCGTTATACGGCTTATATGAAATAATAAAAGAAAGCTGTTTTATCTATTTTGATAAAGCAGCTTTCTTTTTGATTTTCAATCATTATGAATAAATAAAAATAATTTTATGCAAATATTATAGGATAAATAGGAAGTGTTTATTTTTAGTTTAAAAATATTAATAATATGTTGAGAAACATATTTTATGAAATTGGGTTAATGTAATATGACAGATAAAACGTAGCTTTGCAGCACTTTATGCTTATTCACACAATTCTATTAAAATCTTACAGAATGACAACGAAAATGCGCTATTTGTTTGCAGCGGTTATTTTAGTTTTTTCATTAGTATGTAACGCACAGGTCACGACCTCGTCTATCTTCGGTAGTATCACAAGCGAAGATAAAGAACCTGTCATCGGAGCCAATATCCAGGCACTCCATGAGCCGTCCGGCACGCGTTACGGAACAGTTACCAATTTTGACGGAAAGTTTACGATCCAGGGGATGCGCGCCGGCGGTCCTTACAAAATCGAAGTTTCCTACATCGGCTACAACACTGAAACAATTCAGGGTGTGCAGCTAACCCTTGGAAACTCTTACTCACTGAATATTGTGATGAGAGAATCCTCAGAAATGCTCGATGAAGTTGTCATCGCAGGAAAAGCGGGAATGTCCAATAATGGTGCCGCGATGCGTTTCAACTCTGAAGATCTCCAACGTCTCCCGACAATCAGCCGAAGTATCTCAGATGTCACGAGAATGAACCCCCTTGTGAGTGTATCTTCTTCAGGTGCCATGTCTTTCGCCGGAGTAAACAACCGCTATAACAGCTTTCAGGTTGACGGTGCTATGAACAATGACGTTTTCGGTCTTGCCGCAAACGGACAAAACGGTGGCCAGGCAGGTTCTAATCCAATCTCAATCGAAACAGTAGATCAGATTCAGGTGAATGTCGCGCCATTCGATGTACGACAGTCAGGATTCACGGGTGGTTCTATTAACGCTATTACGAAGTCAGGAACAAATGACGTTCATGCTTCAGCTTATTTCTTCGGAAATAATCAGGAAATTATCGGAAGTAAATATGTTCTTCCAAACGGTACGGTAAGTAAACCTTACAATCAGCAATCGGAATACACCTACGGTGTGACAATCGGCGGTCCGATTATCAAAAACAAACTCTTCTTCTTTGCTAACTACGAAAAAGCAAACAAAGAGCGCCCGAATAACTACAAAATCGGTGGCGAATCTTCTCAGATCGATCCTTCCATAGCTAACGAAGTCCTTAGCTTCATGCGCGAAAATTACGGTTACACAGGTAATTTCGACGCTAACAAAATCTTCTCTAAATCAGATAAAGCCGGTTTAAAACTTAACTGGAATATCAACGACAGAAACCAGATGTCTGTACGCTGGAGCCTTGTTAACGCTTCTCAGCTTAACGGTACGGGAACAGCAACCAACCTTTACTCTTCAGACCAGGGATACGAATTCCAATCCAGAACAAACTCTTTCATAGCAGAGCTTCAGTCGAAAATCTCAGAATCGACAAGCAATGAGTTCCGCGCTTCTTATGTTCGTGTAAACGACTCTCGTAATGTAGGGAATCCTTTCCCTTTTGTTTCCATCGACCTTGGCAGCAACCAGTTCATCTCTTTAGGAAACGACCGTTCTTCAATGGCAAACAGCCTTGATCAGGACATCTTCACAATCACCGATAATGTAACATGGCTTAAAGGCTCTCACACTTTAACTTTCGGTACTCACAACGAATTCTATACTTTCCAGAACCTGTTTATCCAGGACCTTTACGGAGCTTATTATTTCAGAGATAAGAACGGCGACGGTACAGCTCTTGACGAATTCTTCGCAGGACAGGTAGATCAGTTCCGCTTCCAGCAGGCAAATAAGGATATCACGGGAAGAGCTGACTGGGCTCCGCGTTTCAGCGCAGGACAGATCGGGTTCTATGTTCAGGACAGCTGGCAGCCGACAAACAATTTCAACCTTACTTACGGTGTAAGAGCGGATATTCCTCTTTTCATTGATACTCCTACAGAAAATGCTGCATTTAACGAAACAGCAGCCATAAAAGGATGGGATGTGAAAACAAACCAGAAGGTAAGCAGCCGTCCGTTGTGGTCGCCTCGTGTAGGTTTCCGTTACAGACCAACTGACAATCTTCTTCTTAGAGGGGGTGCAGGCATCTTTACGGGACGTATTCCTTTCGTTTGGTTAAGCAACAGCTTTGCTTATACAGGAATTCAGTTCCAGACTTACAACATCAACAATAATGACAACCTTACTGCTATCTATGATCCTAATCCGGATAAGCAGGCTGCTAATGCGGCTCTTGGAAACGAAGGTTCTCAGCAGGTTAACGTGTTCAGCGATGATTTCAAATTCTCTCAGAATGCACGTTTCAATTTCGCAGCAGAATACACTCTTCCGGGTGATGTGAGATGGACAGTTGAGGGTATCTATTCTAAGACTCTTAACGATATCGTTTATCAGAATCTTTCTTATGATCTTGCTGATCAGAAACTTAATGATAAATATGATCTTTCATTCGACAATCGTCCTATTTACTCTAAACTGACAACCGACGGTGCAGGTGATTATTCAAACATCTACAAACTGAGCAATACAAGCAAAGGTTACTCTTACAACCTTTCTACAAGACTTGAGAAAAGCTTTGCATGCGGTCTTGACTTCATGGCTTCTTACTCTTATACTCAGTCAAAATCGCTTAACTCAGGTACATCTTCAGTAGCTGAATCTAACTGGAGATATAACTATACTACAGGTTATTCAAACAATCCGGAACTTGGTTTCTCTGCATTCAACCGCCCTCACAGCGTAAAAATCGCAGCTACTTACAATAAGACATGGCTTAAAAACTATGAGACTACAGTGAGCCTTATCTATACAGGAGAAAGCGGAAATCCTTACTCTGTATATATCAACGGTGACCTTAACGGTGACGGAGCAAACGGTAACGACCTTATGTTCATCTTCACTGACGCTCAGATTGATGAACTTCAGAGCAAAAACCTTATCTCGGAAGCTCACGCTGAAGGTCTTAAAGGATGGTTAGGAAATGATGACTATATGAAAAACAACCGTGGTAAATATTTCGAAAGATATGCTGCTAACAAGCCTTTCGAACATCACTTCGACCTTCACGTAGCTCAGGCATTCAAAATCAGACACGGTAAGACAACTCACCGTCTTGAAGTTTCTTTCGACATCATGAACGTAGGAAACCTTCTTAACAAAGAATGGGGTAGAGTTTACGGTGGAAACAACTATTTCTCTCCGGTTTCTTACAACACAAGAACAGGAGTCTATACTTTCACAGGAGGTGCTGACTATCAGAAATATACTTATGATGACTACAACTCTCGCTGGAGAGGTCAGCTTGGTGTTAAATACTCTTTCTAATAAGATAGAAAACAGAATCATATAAACATAAAGAGCCGTTCATGTCAAAATGAGCGGCTCTTTTTATGTTTATATACATCATGTTCTCAATTGTGATATCATATAATAACTTAGCCGGAATAAGAGCATAGTTAAATAATTATCATTAATGAATAATCTGATTTCGTTTATAATTAAAAGAAATCAGAGCAAAATAATAATGGCTGTTTATGAATATCCTGATTCCTAAACAGCCATTATAAATATGAGTAATAAATTGAATGAATTAAACCTGAACAGAAATGATAAATTCCTGTCTAAAGAAAATCAATATGAGATGAAATATCCTGCATATACTATGCTTCACCTGTAACGACATTTTTGTTCTTTATAAACCTCACGCTATTGCCCGTAGCCGTGTTATAAGGGAGCCAGCACCAGAACTTACTGCCTTTTCCGACTTGCGATTCGAAACCGGTCTTTCCGTTCACTGCTTCGGCAAGAGCTTCGCATATAGAAAGTCCGAGTCCGCTTCCCTGAGCGAAGTTGTCAAATTTCTGAAAACGATTGAATACTTTTTTGTGATTTTCTTCTGCAATGCCTATACCGGTATCTTTCACATACATATATACACCACCGTCACATTCATAATAACCTAAAGTAATTTTTCCCTTTTCGGTAAATTTCACTGCGTTTGAGAGATAGTTTGAAAGAATCTGTGTAAGCCTTTTGGGATCCATAAATATCATAGCCGACTTATCGGGTGTTTCTATAATAAAATCAGTCTTATCATTTATTCTTATCTGAAAACTGTTGTAAACCTTAATAAAGAGATCATTAAGCTTTATAGTTTCAAGATGGAAATCAAGAGATCCGGCTTCAATCTTAGACAGGTCAAGCAGATCGTTTATGATATTCAGAAGCAGTATATTATTATTGCTTATGATATCTCCGTAACGTTTTTTCTCATCATTATCTTCGGAATACATCATCAGATCGGAAAATCCCACAATGGCATTTAGCGGTGTGCGTATTTCGTGACTCATATTGGCAAGAAAGGCAGTCTTAAGCTTTTCCGACTGTTCTGCTTTTTCAAGAGCAATGATAAGTTCTTCCTGTTTCAGCTTCAGTTTTCTTTCTGTA
>CAMTON010000161.1 GCA_947074105.1 uncultured Bacteroidales bacterium | reverse complement strand
CAATTTCTTATAAAAAAGGAATGATGATAAAAATAAGGATATTTAGCGATTATAATACTCATAGTACTAATAGAGCATTTTCATTGTAACAAAAAAATGTCATCAATAATTATTAATAATCCATTCCCAACATTTGTCGCTTCCGTCAATCAAATCCTTACACATCATTGGTATATAAACATCAGGTTCTATATAATTAGCGATATTCATCTCATTAGGCCTGATAAAATATTTGGAGCTCATAGTTATCTGTATCCCTGTATTAGGTAAAGTCCAATTAAGTATATCCCCATAATGTGTAGGCGAAAAAGTACTTCTGTCGCCTACCACTATACCGATATTGTTATCTACAGCATTTGTAATCAGTATTCCGGCACTGCTATATGTATTTTTTCCCTGAAGGAAGATTACATTACCTTTAAATGTTGATTTATTATCACCGGAATTATAGGAAGGCAGAAAGTTGTTATTATATTTTATAACGTCCGGTGCATCAGGTTGCATGGAAGAAGAATTGCTAATATAAGTAATCGAATGTGTTTTAATCGATTTTGAAGAAAGACGTGATAATAAATTATTACACAAAATACTGTTTCCTCCCCCATTATATCTTACATCTATCACCAATGTCTTTACCTGCTGATTTTCAATCTCTGAAAACATCTCATTCAATACTTCTTCGAATACCGGAATTTTTTTCAGGTTTTCTTCAAGTTTATCTCTTTGTGCCTCGTTCAGATTAGTATTTGCATACTGACTTCTTAGCGATTCCCTATCCATGCATTTGTCAAATTGTAAATAACAGATATTTTTTTCTGACAAAATCTTATATGAAAAAGGCTGTTTATTATATTGCCTTGGATTATTTTCAAAAGGTTTTATTTTATTTGAAAGTCTCTGACCTTTCATATCCAATGGTTTTAAATTAAGACTTGTGCCATCAGTAAATTCTAAAACAAGAGTGGAATCAGATCGAACCAGACCGACATTCTGCCATGTAGAATATCTATTTACAAAATTAAGGAAGCGTAATCCATATTCATATGGATTGCCGGCAGAAATGATATTACAAAATTTATTTATGACATCTTCAATCTTAATTCCATTTAATGACATTACCTGCTTGCCAATGTGAGAATTATCCTTTTCCATTGCAGCAAAAAGATGTATTCCGTTATCATCTTCTAAGAATTGGAAAGGATACAAAAGTTCGCTGTTATAAATTTCATTTACAATAGTATGTCCATCTTCAAGCAAAGAAATAATTGACTGAATATAATAACTGAAATCAATTTCACTTTTCAAATCCGATACATAATCATATCCTGCGATCCTTAAACTGTCAGAATCAAAAGGCAATTTTTCACAATAAGATTTAGGATGTCTTTTTTCAAGTAAATTTTCAAACAACAAAAAATCTTTTTGGTACTTATTCCCATTTATATATTTTTCAGACTTAACAATCTCTTCATTTGTATAAACCGATGTCATCTGTCCTAAAACTTTTTGTGACATAAAAGCTGCTAAAAGGAATAAATAATATATTGTTTTCATTTTTTAGATATTAAGATTACATTTTGAACTGATATTGATAATGCTATATAAACCAAATATATACAAAAAATATTTTTCATCTATACAGATATAAAAATTAGACTATATAAATCTTTTATTATCAAACATATTAGTTACATTCATTTCTCTTTAAAGCTATGATTTCTTATCAGATAAAATAAATTAAATATTTTGACTATTTCCGATGTCGGAGTCTTGTCTTCAGAATTTTTATAGCAACAATATGGCATCAATAGCTTCTGATGCTTTATTCACATTAGAAGGACGAGGGGCCTGCGTAGAAACTATATCACCTTTTTTAGTCATTAATAAATAGCTTGGATAACCCGGCAATTGATAAGTTGACAGGAAAAGTTCTGATGTATCGCTGTCGAAAAAATAATGCTCCCCATTTACTTCATATTTATCTATGGCAGGAATCCATTTATCGGCTTCCGAACCCATACATAGATAAACAAATACCACATCCTTATCGGAAAAAAGTTGTTTCAGCTCTTTTGCCCGCTTTAACTCCGCAATACAGGGCCCGCACCACGTTGCCCATACATCGATATAAAGGACTTTGTCAGGATATCTTTCTGCGAGAAATTTCATAAAATCAGTTTCCGGAATCTTACTTGGCTGCATCCCGGAATCAAGATAAAGAATTCCGTCAACCGATATATCTTTATATTGTTTTGTCTCTGCTATTTGATTAAGTCTGAGTTCATCAGCAAAAAACTGAGCAGTAAAACTGTCTTTTGTCACTAATGATTTTAATCCGGGGTTGTCTTCAAATAATTTCTTAAGGAAATCATATAACATAAAATCTCTGCATAACGTAGCGGGACGTCTCAACAACAGTTCTACTCCTCTTAAGCATATACCTTCCATATCTTCAGCTTTTGCCAATGACATGAATAATGAATCTGCACGGAGAATAGTTCCTCTTATACTGGACAGATGATAAGGAAACATCATCGTTACAAAATTTTCCGGATTATCTATATCAAAAACAGGGTCTGTAAAAACCTGTAGTCTTTGCTCTGAATTATCTAAACTGTAGTCAAGCATATAATTGGCATATACGTAAATCAAATCCCGTTTCATCCAGGTGACAAGTTCAGATCTTATATTATTCTCACGAGCATAACACTCTATCTTTTGATAACTCTCATCAAGAATCTTTTGGAATTGATTTAAATATTCATCAGCAGGTAGGCTTTCGTCAATATCAGCATTGAAATCATTAGAGATATAGTCATAGAAAGCAGCAAAGTGATTATTGAAATCTAAATTAGAAGAGTTGCCGCTAATCGTTATACCTTCAAAATTTCCTTTACGATATGAATTCATATCAATATCAACAAATAATGAATCTGAGGGACTTACGAGAATATTTATAAATTGATTATTATAATATATCGTCATATTTTGAGTGAAACACATATTTGAAGCTGAATGAAATATTCCGGTTTCATCCAATCTCGCAGCTACTCTTGTTCCGTATACAGGATCTGTATAAATAATTGTTATCACCTTATTATCAGTAGAATCCAGATTCCTGATCTGTCCTGAAATAATAGTTTTATGAGGCCTTATAGCTTTATCCTGTTTGCTACAAGCAATGGTAAAAATCACTATAAACAATAACAATATATTCTTCATATCGACATTATGTTTTTATTTACAAATATTTATTATATAAATATAATATTATTAATGTCGAATACAATTGATTTAGTATGAAATGATCTTATTGTTTAATCTGCATATATTGAAAAAGAGGCGTACCATCCGGCACGCCTCTTTTTCAATATATGATAATCTTAATATTAAGCCTTAACAATAGATGCAAGAAGTACGATATCATCGATATCAAGTTCCACTCCTTCTTTCACCTCTCCAAGAGAGATAGAGTTTGCAAGAACCTGAGCTCCGATATAATCTTTATACTCCTCAACTGCTGCATCCGTAGTTTCATTATGAGAGATCACGACATTAATCTTATCAGTGATTTCGAAACCTGAAGATTTACGAATATTCTGAATACGATTGATAAACTCTCTTGCTATACCTTCTTTACGAAGTTCATCCGTAATAGTTATATCAAGAGCCACAGTCAGACGTCCCTCATTTGCAACAAGCCATCCCGGAATATCTTCTGAGATTATCTCTACATCTGAAGTAAGAACTTCAACCTTAGCACCGTTAACTTCAACATTATAAGAACCTTCTTTCTCAAACTTAGCAATCTCTTCCTGCGGAAGTTCTGTAAGGATAGCTGCAAGCTGCTTCATATTCTTACCACATTTAGGACCAAGTTTCTTAAAGTCAGGCTTGATACGTTTTACAAGTATTCCCGCACCGCTGTCAACAAACTTAAGTTCCTTCACATTTACCTCGTTAAGGATAAGTTCTCTAACAGCCTCGATATCGCTTTTCTGCTGTTCATCAACCACAGGAACCATAATATGAGTCAGAGGCTGACGAACTTTAATATTCACTTTTCTACGAAGAGCAAGAATCATTGAAGTGATATCCTGAGCCGATTTCATACGACGTTCAAGAGATTCATCAACAACAGATCCGTCATAATCAGGGAACTTAGCAAGATGTACAGAAACTTCTGTTCCTCTACCTGATACAGTGATAAGGTCAGTATATAGTCTGTCTGCAAAGAACGGCGCGATAGGCGACATAAGTTTTGCAATCGTTTCAAGACAAGTATAAAGAGTCTGATAAGCTGCAAGTTTATCTTTTGTCATCTCACCTCCCCAGAAACGTTTACGGTTAAGACGAACGTACCAGTTAGAAAGGTTGTCGTTTACGAAATCAGAGATCGCGCGACCGGCTTTTGTAGGCTCATAAGCCTCAAGAGCCTCATCAACATTCTTAATCAATGTATTAAGTACAGAGATGATCCAACGGTCGATTTCAGGACGTTCGTTTACAGGTATTTCAGCCTGAGAAAAGTCAAATCCGTCAACATTGGCATAAAGCGCGAAGAATGAATATGTATTATAAAGCGTTCCGAAGAATTTACGACGCACCTCATCAATACCTTCTGTATCGAATTTCAGGTTATCCCATGGCGACGCGTTGGTAATCATATACCAGCGAAGAGGGTCTGAACCGTATTTCTCGATTGTTTCAAAAGGATCGACAGCGTTACCAAGACGTTTCGACATCTTATTTCCACCTTTATCAAGTACAAGACCGTTAGAAATAACAGCTTTGTAAGCGACAGAATCGGAGATCATTGTCGAAATAGCATGTAGTGTAAAGAACCATCCGCGTG
>CAMTON010000160.1 GCA_947074105.1 uncultured Bacteroidales bacterium | reverse complement strand
AAGAATAAGCCTGTGAAGGTGTATATTGTTTAATGTGTTAATAAAAGAGGGCATCCAACAGGGTGCCTTTTCTGTTTTTATAAGTTTCATATATCAGACTTTTCTTTGGAAAATAAAAGTTCAGTTATCACTTCTCATTCCCTATCTGAAAGTTCATTTGAATAAAAAACAGATTGTTAAGACAATATATAAATTCATAGAATAATTAAATCTATTTATATTGATATAAATAGATTTTACACAATTTTATCTTATTGATTCTGAGAGCTTCATAAAAAACGATATTGTTTTTAATTTTGTTACAGTAGATGAATTTTAGCTAATAATAAGTCATAATCTTTATGTTATTGCCAAATAAATTTAAACGAATTAACACATAAAATTAATGTGCATTATTTTTGATTAAAATAAACACATTATGTCTTCAAAGAGAAAAATCACATTATTAATCGTAATCTTTTATACCTTATCATCCATACTATATCTGAATATGGAAGGAGATGACCGTATCATATCTCAGTCTCTTTATTTTTTTAATTCTTTTGTCGTGGTCAGCTATATTATCTATATGACCAGGCAGGACAACGACGGTTTCATTAAAACATTTAGTGGACGTGACTCTGATAACTTTGAGATGAATCAGCACGTTGCCGGCACAGATAAAGAATATGATGAAGATTTAGCCGACTGCAATACAGAAACAGAAAGCGGAAAAGCTAAGGATCTTTTGAATTACACAAAGGAAAGTCAGAATTACAATGAAAACAATATGTTTGTTATTGTTGATCCTGATACAGAACTTGATAAAGAATCAGAGAATAAATTTAAACTTCTGGTAATTGATGATTCAAAAGATATACGCTCCTATCTTAATACTATTTTCAGATATGAATACAATGTCATTCTTGCCGAAAACGGTAAAGATGGTTTCAATTTAGCTCTAAGGGAGTTGCCGGATCTTATAATCACTGATATAAAAATGCCTGTAATGGACGGTATGGAGTTTTGCAGACTTCTGAAAGGAAATATAAATACTTATCATCTGCCTGTAATATTACTTTCGGCAATGGATGAAGAGGGAGATATTGTCAGAGGAATAGAACTGGGAGCCGATGATTATATTCTGAAACCATTCAATTATAAGATTCTTAAATCAAAGGTCAGAAATCTTATTAACAGCAGGAATGAACTGAGACATAAATATTCTCAGATATTTACAGAGGATAAACAAGAGGAAGAAAAAGCTCCTCAGAAAGAGATGTTTGAAGAGGAACCATTTATAAAAAATATAATAAACATAATAACCGAAAATATACAGAATGAGGATTTCAGTGTTAAGAAACTCTCTGAAATACTTAATATGAGTCAGCCGACATTGTACCGACGTATAAAACAGCATACTAATTTTACGATAATAGAACTAATCAGATATGTAAGACTGAAAAAGTCATCGGAGCTGCTTAAGGAAAAGAGTTATTCGGTGCAGGAAGTTGCTTTGATGGTAGGATATAACGACGTTCCTACTTTCAGGAAACATTTTATTGATTTCTATGGGATAACACCTTCTAATTTTATGAAGGATACTGTTGAACAGTAAATATCTCTCCTGATATTATTTATAACAACTGCTCTCGTTATAAATAAAAAAGTTGCATCTTCCCCGAATGGGAAATGCAACTTTTTTTATCTCATTTATTTATTTCCTTTCTCAAATGCCTCAACAGCTTTTCTTACCGAACCATGTTCCAGAAGCAGAGTCTTTGCCTCATCATAAGAAAGAGCGGTCTCATCGACAATCATTTTTGTTCCGCGGTCTACAAGTTTTGCGTTTGAAAGCTGCATATTCACCATTCTGTTGCCTTTTACACGGCCAAGTTTTATCATCACAGAAGTGGATATCATATTAAGGATCAGTTTTTGGGCAGTACCGGATTTCATCCTTGTGCTTCCTGTTACGAATTCAGGTCCGACCACAGCTTCAATGGCTATATCGGCAGCTTTAGAAAGAGGCGATCCCGGATTACAGCTTATCGAACCGGTAAGAATACCGTTTTCACGACATCGGTTAAGAGCGTTTATAACATAAGGAGTAGTTCCCGACGCTGCAATACCTACAACGGTATCAAGTTTATTGATATTGAATTCCTGAAGTTCCAGCCATCCTTTTTCTGTATTATCTTCTGCTGCCTCAACAGGTTTCCTCAAAGCCGTATCGCCTCCTGCTATTATTCCGATCACAAAAGTATCGGGCATACCGAAAGTCGGCGGTATCTCCGAAGCATCAAGCACGCCAAGGCGTCCGCTTGTACCGGCACCCATATAAAAAAGCCTCCCTCCTATGCTCATGCGTTCAACTATACCTTCAACGAGTTTTTCAATCTCAGGTATTGCCTTTTCTACGGCAAGAGGTACTTTCTTATCTTCTTCGTTTATGGCAGTCAGTAATTCCTTTATAGATTTATGTTCCAGATTATCGTGGTTAGATGCACTTTCTGTTATTCTGTTGAATGTCATTTTTGTAATAAATTAAGATGATATCTAATCAATCCGGCAATAGGATTGGTTTCTATTTTTCCGAGAGTTATTCCGTAATGTTCACAGACATGCGAAAGAACCTCTTTATAATTTTCGGCAACAGAGCCGGTAAAACTTATCTTGCTGTGTTTTGCCGTATCATATTGCATTATGTTTCTTATGAAAAACTCACTGAAACATTTGTAAACGATGTCATAACATTCAGGTTCCTCTATATGTCTGCAAAGAAACACGGACAAAGAAGCAAGATACCGGTTAGCTTCTGGCTTTCTGTAAACATTATACAGTATCTTATCCTTATCGGTGTCAAATTCAGAAAAAAACATTTCCTTAAGCTGATCGGTCAATTGATTTTTCAAAAGATCAGCAACAAGGGTTCTGCCAAGATGCACACCGCTCCCTTCGTCTCCAAGAATATATCCAAGCGGAGAAACATTAGCCGTTATATTTTTTCCGTCATAATAACATGAATTGGAGCCTGTACCAAGTATAGCGGCAATGCCTGCTTCATTTCCGAAAAGAGATCTGCATGTACCTAAGAGATCGGAATTAACAGAGATATTATAAATATGGAATATGGAATGAAAAAGATTGGTAAGATTTTCTTTTATATTTTCCGACGAAACACCGCTGCCATAAAAATAAAAAGCATCAATACTGTCAGGAGCGGAATCAGCCTGAGGGAAAAGCTCGGTTTCAATAATCTCTCTGATACGGACATTATCCGAATGATGAGGATTTATTCCCGAAGTTGTCAAATTCAGTTCATAACCGGATTCATCGAAAAAACACCATTTTGTCTTTGTCGATCCGGCATCTGCGATTAAAATCATGATATGAAATTTTTATTTCCGTAAATTTATATCTAAAATTTCTCAGTATCATTGTTTTTCATCTCTTTAGATTCTCATTTAATGTATATTTACTTGTGTAAATAAATATCTATCATGTCACATTTACTGATTATCACAGTCATTCTTGCTTATTTTCTGATGCTTTTCGGAGTTTCATACCTTACTTCTTATAAAGCGGACAATAACGCATTCTTTACAGGCGACAGAAAGTCGCCATGGTATGTCGTTGCGATTGCAATGGTCGGAACATCGATTTCGGGAGTAACATTCATATCTGTCCCCGGAAGCGTAGTCGCCAGTCAGTTTTCATATATACAGATGGTTTTCGGCTTCGTCACGGGTTATTTTGTGGTAGCATTTCTTTTTGTTCCGCTCTATTATAAACTGAATCTTATCTCCATTTATGAATATCTCGGAAGCCGTTTCGGGAAATATTCATATAAGACAGGTTCCGGTTTCTTCCTTATATCAAAGATGCTTGGCTGCGGAGTAAGAATGTATCTTACATCTCTTGTACTTCAGATCATACTTTTCGATAAGATAGGCATTCCGTTCTGGATGAATGTAGCGATAACGATATTCATTGTCTGGCTTTATACTTTCAGAGGCGGAGTAAAGACTCTTGTATGGACAGATATGATACAGACTCTGTCGCTTATTCTTACCGTCATACTCTGTATCTGGTTTATCGCTCATGAACTGAATCTGAATTTCTCGCGTCTTGTAGATGTTGTGAAAGAAAGTCCTCTTTCAAAGACTTTCTATTTTGAAGATTCTAACGATAAACGCTTTTTCTGGAAACAGTTTCTTGCCGGAGTATTCACTACCGTAGCGATGACCGGTCTTGATCAGGATATGATGCAGAAGAATCTTAGCTGTAAGAATATGCGTGATGCTCAGAAAAATGTATTGTCATACGGAATAATGTTTCTTCCTATAAATATACTGTTCCTTTCTCTTGGCATAATACTTTATATGTATGCGGAACAGGCACAGATTAATCTTCCGGAAAATTCTGATCAGGTATTTCCTTATATTGCCACTTATGGCTTTCTGCCTGATATAGTAGGGATATTATTTATTCTCGGTCTTATTGCCGCAGCTTTTTCAAGTGCCGGATCTGCTCTTACATCTCTGACAACATCTTTCACCATTGATATATTGAGAGCCAATAAAAACGGGGATGAAAACAGGATAAAACGTACTCGTCAGATCACTCATGCTGCCAATGCCGTTGTAATGGCAATAATAATATGTGTGTTCGAAATGCTTAATAATACTCATGTCATTGATGCAGTATATATCGTGGCAAGTTACACATACGGTCCTCTTCTTGGCCTTTATATGTTCGGTTTATTTACTAAAATTAACGTACACGACAAGGTTGTTCCTTTCATTGCCATTGCATCGCCTGTCTTGTGTTATATCATATCTGCTAATTCAGAAAGATGGTTTAACGGTTATAAGATGGGGTATGAACTTCTGATTGTAAATGCACTTATTACAATCGCAGGACTGATAATTATAAAGAAAAAAAGAAAGA
>CAMTON010000159.1 GCA_947074105.1 uncultured Bacteroidales bacterium | reverse complement strand
ATTAAATCTTCCTCCTACGATAAAAAGAATAAGGGAATATGCTTTTTCCTATACCGATATGCTCGAAAAAGTCATAATAAACTCACCGCTGGAAAAGCTGAGTGACAAGGCATTCTATGAAACCGGTGAAGGATTAAATATTATTATGATGATGGAGGAGGCGCCTTCAATACATACGGAGACGCAGCACGCTGCGTCTCCGTAAATATCAATATTCTATATCACATTCAGCTCCGCAGCTGTCTGCTCCGAGTATCTGTTTACCGTTTATTTCATTAAGGTAGAAATCAAACAACAGAATCCTTATATCATTGGATGTCTGCCTGTAGACCTCATCAATAAGAGTGCTGCTTCCGGCCTCTTCTTCCGGGTCAGGAAGCTGAAGAGAGAGTTTGTGCTTTACGAATCCTGAAAAACACAGATCGCTGAAAATGGAATCCCCTTCAACGGAAATTACATAATCCCAGTTTTCAGAAAGAAACCGGTCTATCTTATTGCAGCTATACCTGCTTATATCGATGCCGTTTTCCTTCATTATCTCTACGGCATGGCTGTCAAGGGTTCCTGCTTTTTCAGTTCCGGCGGTATAAATGTCATAACTGCCGTCGAATTTACACAGCCAGCCTTTAGCCATCTGTGCAGTACAATTGTCGACCGAAGCGATAATAAGTATTCTCATATCCGTTTGTTATTTTTCACGGGTAAATACGAATATGTCTCTCTCCGACATCTCAAGGTTGAACTTATAGCCGTCATCGCTCCATTTGGTTATCTCGTCTATATGTTCCACTTTATTACGGATTATCCATGAAAGCATTTTCCCGATAGCCTGTTTTTCAAACTCACGGATTATTTTCCATTCACCGTCTTTATTATCCTTGAATGTCACAACAACGAAACGGTTGTCTTTCTCAAGCTCTTCCTTATCGACCACTTTCAGCATATCAAGCATAGAGAGATAAAGTATCTCCTTATTGTCGCGTGAAGCTTCAGAAATAAGAGAATCATTTATCTTATCATGCCAGAAACTTACAAGATCCTGTTCCGGCAGTTCTTTCTTTTTAAGGAAGAAAGAAGAGCGGCATGCCTTTATTCCGTCAAGCGGTTTAAGAAGTCCGTACACGGAACTCAGTATCCTGACAGTCGACTGAGCGAAATTGAAATCATTGTTTTTAAAAGTTCCGGGATCCAGTTCTTTAAATATAGAACCTGTAAAAGCAAATATTGCCGGTTTGCTGTAATCTGAAGAAAAGAAATCCTGATATTCTGTATAGGCTTTCTTTGCAAGCTGCTCGCTGATGCCGAAAAGACGCATTAATCCTTCGACTGAATATTGGGAGAAATTATCAATCACATATTCCGCCTGTTTCTGGAATTCCGGTATTGTCGCCACAAATTCAGTCTCAATGCGCGACATATCCATTGTTGTTGTGGGAGGGATGATAACTAACATATCGTAATTTCAATAAAGGGTTTAAAGAAAAACAACCAGTGATTATATCGGTTCATTTGTTAATGCCTTTACATTCAGCCTCTCATAAGGCTCTGTATTATTGCTTTGTGAGTTTATTTATATTATTTTTGGATAATATAGTTATATTTATTAAACCACTAAAGGGTTATGCTTATCAGAATTATGCTTATAATATGCCTTCTGCTGTTTGTCGGCAGTATAAACGCACAGGAAAGGGAAATGATAATTCATGGCCGCATATCTGACGCGGCAACGGGCGAAACTCTTGAAGGAGCTGCAATATACTCTGAAAGTGCTTCAAAAGGGACATCTTCCAATCATAAGGGCGAATACAGACTCTCTCTTACGCCGGGCCGCCATACGGTTACGATATCGTATGTCGGCTATACATCTTTAAAAGAGGATATTACCGTTGAAAAGAATGCAAAAAAAGATTTCCGTCTTTCCGGAAACGTCGAACTTTCCGAAATCGTCGTTACCTCATCTCCCACATATGATAAAGTAAGAGCTCCTCAGCTCGGAAATGATAAACTCTCTTCACTTGAAATAAAAAGGCTTCCCGCAATGCTCGGAGAAGTCGATGTCATAAAGGCCATACAGCTACTTCCGGGAGTGCAATCTACATCCGACGGCGGATCCGGCTTCAGTGTACGCGGAAGTGCTCCTGATCAGAATCTTATACTTTTTGATAATTCCACGATCTACAATGCATCACATCTGCTGGGAGTTTTTTCTGTTTTCAATAATGATGTTATAAGCGGTATCGATCTTTATAAAGGCGATATCCCCGTGAAATATGGTGGCCGTCTTGCTTCTTTGCTTGATATCCGCACTAAAAACAATATGCCCGAGCGCTTCAGCATGACAGGAGGCCTGGGGCTAATTTCAAGCCGTCTTACAATCGAGTCGCCTTTAGACAGTAAGACATCTATCCTTCTGGGAGGACGCCGAAGCTATGCTGATCTTTTTCTTAAAATGACAGATGAATATAAAAACAACTCTCTGTATTTCTACGATCTCAACGGAAAGATAATCCACCGCTTTTCTTCAAAAGACAGGCTGGAGCTCAGCGCATATCTGGGAAAGGATATGTTTAAGGCGGAAACTCAGGAATTCAATTATAAAAATACTGCTCTCTCTGCAATATATTCGCATAATTTCTCTTCTGATTTTTACTCTAAACTGAGCGTCAATTATGCGGCATATGATTACGGGATATACTCCGGAATGCAGAATTATGAGATGAGTCTTGATGCCGCGATAACCGATTATTCCGTGAACGCCGATTTCTCTAATTATCTTTCCGATCTGTGGAATATAAATTACGGCGCTTCGGCTACTTTTCACCGCTTTAAGCCGGAACTTGTAAGACAGCCAAATATAAATGATTATAAAGTTGACAATAATTCCGCTCTGGAATATTCTCTTTATATATCGAATGAACAGAAGTTTTCCGAAAAATTCACTCTTAAATATGGAGTGCGTTTCACTTCTTTCAGCAATATAGGGAAAGGGATATCCTATTGTTATGACGATAATTACGAAGTGACAGACTCGGTTATGTATAAGAAAGGTGACATCTATAATACATATTATGCATGGGAGCCGCGTATAGCTTTTGTCTGGCGAACGGGTAAAAACAGTTCAGTTAAAGGTTCGCTGGTCCATAATGAACAGTTTATTCAGCTTGCCAACAACTCAGCGGCAGGTTCACCTATGGATATATGGTTTTCTGCCGGAAGAAACATAAAACCTCAGAAAACAGATATGGTCTCTGCTGGTTATTTCCGTAATTTCGGAAACGATATGTACGAGACTTCGGCGGAAGTATATTATAAATATATGACTAATGTGATCGATTTTGCCGATCATTCCAACCTGATGCTGAACAAATACCTTGATGCCGAGGTGCGCACCGGTACAGGCCGCGCCTACGGACTGGAAGTGATGGTGAAAAAGACACGAGGAATGTTGACCGGATTTATGAATTATACAATTTCAAGATCGGAAAGAACCATTGCCGAAATAAATAACGGAAAGACATATCTTGCTCCTTTCGACAAAACACACTGTTTCAATATAGCTGCCAATCTCGAGCTTACGCCGAAACATATGTTATCAGCAACCTGGGTGTATGCTACCGGAATGCCAACTACATACCCGGTTGGCCGATTTGAGATAAACGGACAATACTTCCCGATATATTCCGATCGCAACGAATATCGTAAACCCGACTATCAGCGTCTTGATCTTTCTTATACCTTTACCCCGAAACCTGATTCAGGAAAACGATATAAAGGTGAATGGGTATTCTCTGTCTTCAATGCTTACGCAAGAAAGAATCCTTGGACAATATCCTATGATCAGAAAGACGGAGGTACACCATATGCCGAAATGGTATATCTTTTCGGAGTTCTGCCTTCGGTAACCTACAATTTTAAATTTTAATACACGAATCCATAAAACCGGGAATCTGAAATGAAAATACTGCGACATCACATATATATATTATCACTTCTGAGCTTTTTTATCAGCTCATGTACGGCACCCATGGATATCCGCACCGATAATGCCGGACCCGTATTATGTATCTACGGTATGGTATCTTCCAACTCTGAATATCAGACCGTAACTTTATCGTCGTCAGCTCCTTATTTCGACACTCTGCCTAATCTGAGGGTAAGTGGTGCAAGTGTAAAGATAAGTGATGACAGAGGAGATATCTGGTATATGGAAGAGAAGAAAGATGAGCCGGGAATCTATTCTACTTATTTACCGATTAAGGGAAAACCGGACAGAACTTATTATCTTGAAGTAAGATGTGATTTTGACGAAGACGGAATAGAGGAGACATATACAGCAGAATCATATATGTATAAGAGCATCCCGATCGATTCTATGAGAATGGTGCCGATGAGTTTTTTCAATAAGAAATATTATAACGCCCTTGTCTATGTTTTCGAACCTCCGGGCCGCAATTATTATTTCTATCGCTTCTATGTCAACGGATTTATGATGGCCGACAAGATCAGCGAGTATCTTATAACTTCAGATGAGATGTTTGACGGACAATATATTTCTGATATCAGTTTTTATAATTTTCCTAACATTTCCGATTATGATAAATATGATGAAGACGTGGCTAAAGATGCTCTTTTTCTTACTCCCGGAGATTATGTGGAGATTGAAATGAGTGAGATAACAAAAGAATATTTTGAATTCATCTCTCAGTGTCAACAGGAATTTAACGGGGAAAATCCGATATTCGGAGGCCCCGCGTCAAATATAAGGACTAATATAAAGGGAGGGGCTGTCGGCTTTTTCGGTACCTTTAACGGCTCACGCGCTTCTGCGATAGTCCCGATTGATTAATAAATACGATAAAACAATATGCAAGAGCAAACAAACCAACCTAAAAAAGATTATTTCGAACCCTCACACACTGCTGAACATATCCTTAATCAGACCATGGTACGTATGTTCGGTTGTGAACGTTCGAAAAACGCGCATATAGAAAGAAAAAAGAGTAAAGTAGACTATTTTCTTTCTTCTGAACCTACTCCGGAACAGATAAAAGAGATTGAAGATAAGGTGAATGAAGTGGTCAGACGTAATCTTGATGTAACCGAAGAGTT
>CAMTON010000158.1 GCA_947074105.1 uncultured Bacteroidales bacterium | reverse complement strand
TAATGTTTTATCATGAGATGTTTTTAGCAAATATATTGCAAATTATATGCCATGTGTCTATGTGGTTGTATATCAGCGGTTAGTGATTGCGCAGCTAAATAAAATATGTTCGTATGCGCACATTAACGGTGCGAAAATGCACGAACGAACATAAAAGTAGTAATCCTGTTCGGTGTAAACAGAATAGATGTCAATAAATATAAATTAAAATTTAGTGAAGATAAAATATACAAGCGATATGAAAGAGCGTAATCTTTCATATCGCTTTGTTGTTTTTATATCAGAATTTATAAACTTTAAGGATATGAATATATAAATGCCGTCAAATGAAAAAATATTTAAGCAAAATGTCACAAAAGTGGCTAAAAATTGGCATAAATTAATAAAATATAGAAATATGCGGCAAAAATCTGTCAAAATGATATCATAAAAGCGTTCATAAAAGCAAATTGTAATCTTTAAACCAGTAATTGAAGCATATTGCGAAAAAAAATAAGGAAATTATAAAAAAAATCTACTAAAATATTTGTTTTATTAGCAAATTGCGTTACATTTGTAGTGTAATTACAACAAAAAGATAGTAAGAGTACTCAAACTAAAGAAAAAATGAATTTAAAAGTCAGATTTACGAAGATGCAGGGAGCCGGCAACGACTACGTGTACGTAGATTGTACGAAAGGGTCCCGGGCAATTCAGATCCCGGAAGCGAAATCCGGAGAAAAAAGCTCTATGGAGATTGATTTTCCCGATACAGAGACTGCAGTAGCTGATTTTGTAAACGGAAATCCCGAATTGATCAGTGGGTTGATTCGGTTTGTGAGCGACAGACATTTTGGAGTAGGATCGGACGGAATGGTGTTTATTATGCCTTCAGAAGAATCGGATTTTAGAATGAGAATGTTTAACTCCGACGGTTCGGAGGCTGAGATGTGTGGTAATGCCACGCGTTGCGTAGGTAAATTTGTTTACGACAACGGCCTGACGGATAAAAAGGAGGTAAGTCTTGAAACTAAAGCCGGAGTGAAGTATCTTAAGATGTTTACCGATGCTGATAATAAGGTGAACAGGGTGACGGTGGATATGGGTAAACCAATCCTTGAAAGCGCGCTGATTCCTGTTGTGAGCGATATGCATCCCGTTATCGGGGAAGATATCACGGTCGACGGAAAAGATTATAAAATGACCTGCGTTTCGATGGGCAATCCTCATGCTGTGGTTTTCTGGGACGGTATCGATGATATGGAAATCGAGAAGTTCGGTCCCGGTTTTGAAAATCACGATTTGTTTCCAAGAAGAACGAATACGGAGTTCGTCGAGGTTGTCTCACCGGATCTTGTGAAAATGAGAGTGTGGGAAAGAGGAGCCGGAGAAACCCTTGCCTGCGGAACAGGAGCCTGCGCAACACTTGTTGCCTGTGTTCTTAATGAAAAAAGCGCGAGAAAAGCGGTTGTCCGACTTATTGGCGGAGATCTTGAAATAGAATGGGATGAAAAGACCGGTAGTGTCCTGATGACAGGTGATGCGGTGACTGTCTTTGACGGTGAGCTGATCTGGAAATCTTAATCATCATTCGACAATATATAAATTCCGAAAGCGGAAATTCGGAAAACAAACAAAAAACAGTATCCCGGTAACGCGGGATGAATTAAAAACAAAAAAATTAATTCAGAATATCAATGGCACTTGTTAATGAAAATTATCTGAAACTCCCTGAGAGTTATTTGTTTAGTGAAATCGCCAGAAGGGTAAAGGTTTATAAAGAAGAAAACCCTGAGGCTAATATTATAAGAATGGGGATCGGCGATGTTACGCTTCCTCTTCCAAAGGCCGTAATCGCGGCTCTTCACGATGCTGTGGATGAAATGGGTACTCTGGAAGGATTCAGAGGTTACGGACCGGAACAGGGATATGAATTCCTGAGAAAGACAATTGTAGAGAATGAGTTTAAGTCTAAGGGTATAGACATCAAGGAAGATGAGATTTTTGTTAGTGACGGTGCGAAAAGTGATACCGGAAATATCGGAGATATCCTTGGAAAAGATAATATCGTGGCTGTGACTGATCCTGTTTATCCGGTTTATGTAGATACAAACGTGATGGCAGGCAGAGCAGGCGAACTTGTAGACGGGAAATGGAGTAACATAGTTTACCTTCCTTGTACTAAAGAGAACGGATTCGTTCCTTCGCTGCCACAGAGCAAAGTGGATATCGTATATCTGTGCTACCCTAACAATCCTACGGGAACTACCCTTACACGCGAAGAGATGAAAGTGTGGGTAGACTGGGCACTTGCAAACGACGTGCTTATTTTATTTGATGCCGCTTATGAGGCTTTTATAAGCGACGAAGATGTTCCTCATTCAATATATGAGATCGAAGGTGCTGAAAAATGTGCAATCGAATTCAGAAGTTTCTCTAAAACGGCTGCCTTTACGGGTCTGAGATGCGGATACACTGTTGTACCTCATGCTGTGACAGCTAAAACCGAAAAAGGCGACAGAGTGGAACTTAACCGTCTGTGGAACAGACGTCAGTGTACAAAATTCAACGGAACTGCATATATAATTCAAAGAGCTGCCGCTGCCGTTTATACGGAAGAAGGAAAAGCTCAGGTAAGAGAGATGTTGTCATATTATATGCAGAACGCCAAGGTGATGAAGGCTGCTCTTGAAGAAGCCGGTTATGAAGTTTTCGGAGGTATCAACGCCCCGTATCTGTGGATGAAAACTCCTGCAGGTTATACTTCATGGGAATTCTTCGACAAGTTGCTGACAGAACTGAATATAGTCGGAACTCCGGGAGTCGGATTCGGCCCAAGCGGTGAAGGTTATTTCCGCCTTACTGCTTTCGGTGATAAGGATCTGACAGTGGAAGCGATGGATCGCATAAAACGCGGTTCATTGTAAAAACTAAAAAACTATGGTGTAGGTGAAGCCTTTTTAAAGAAGATGCCTGGCTTCATCTACATTGTGAAAGGGGAGGTTTTAGCCCGGAAACGGGCAAGCCTTACTAAAAAAGTTTCCATCCCGCCGTTCATAACAGGAGAAACAAATTAAAATATAAACATAAGTAAAATCGACACTTGTTTTCCGGAAAAAACACAGTGATTTATATTCAAAATGTTATGAAAGCGAAAAAACATTACACTTTAATTTTTTCAGATTTTAATCCGCGACAGTGGAATTAAACATGTTGTCACTGAGGACAACGCCCTCCATCAATATTGTGTGATATTCTAAATTAAGACATTTCTGAGGTGATCTTTTTCACCTGAGCTCACAGGACTGTATTTCCTTAATCACACATCTATAATCCTCGTCCTGAGGAAACTATTACAGAAAAATTTTTAAAGTAAAAAAAATTATGTGGTGCGCCCAAAAAGAGAATTTGGTCGGCATGGGACTTCACATACCTAAAAATTGAAGTTATGGAAACTAAACTACACTCAAAATCAATAAAATCATTAGTGTCAAAAACGGTTCTTCCGGTAGTATTGTTAGCAGCAGGTTCATCAGCGGTTTATGCTGAAGGAGGCGTAGAAACAACAGTAGGAGCAGATATCGTAAGCCAGTATATCTGGCGTGGTACAGATTGCGGAGGCATCAGCATACAACCGTCACTTGGAGTTGAGTATAAAGGTCTTAGCCTCGGAGCATGGGGGTCATGGGACGGGAAAGGAACTAAGGAAGTTGACCTTACACTGGGTTATTCATTCGGGCCTCTTAGCCTAGCAGTAACAGATTACTGGTTTGACGCCGGAGCTACAGAAGTGCTGGATGATAATGGTGAACTTCTAGAAACAGTGGAAGTGGCATATTTCAAATATGACAAAAACAAAACACAGCATGTCTTTGAAGGAACTGTAGGTCTTGATCTTGGAATCATCAGCCTTGCATGGAATACATGCTTCGCAGGAAACGACTATAAGGCAAACGGAAAAAGAGCATATTCAAGTTACGCTGAAGTTTCCGCTCCGTTTAAAATCGGAGGAATCGACTGGTCGGCTGCTGTAGGAGCTTCAGTTAGTGAATCTCCGCTATACGGAACTGAAAAGTTCTCAATCATAAATGTTTCGCTTGGAGCTACAAAAGAGATAAAATTCACTGATTCTTTCTCTCTTCCGGTATCGGCTTCACTTATAGCGAACCCTCAGGCAGACAAATTATATTTTGTAGCCGCAATATCATTCTAAGAAAATAAATATTAACATAACTCCGTCAGCACATTCACTGACGGGGTATTATAAACCTATCGGAAAATAAAATGAAAAAAATTGAAGCAATCATCAGAAAAACCAAATTTCAGGATGTGAAAGAAGCGCTTCTTGATGTTGGTATCGAATGGTTTTCTTACTGTGATGTAAGAGGTATCGGTAAAACCCGTCAGGACAGAGTCTATCGTGGTGTTATGTACGGAACAGACATTATCGAAAGAACTATGCTGACAATCGTAGTTAGAAATATTAACGTAGACAAGACAGTCCAGGCAATACTTAATGCTGCTCAGACAGGTGAAGTTGGTGACGGTAGAATCTTTGTTTCTCCTATCGACGATTCTTACAGAATCAGAACAGGTGAGAAAGGTGATATCTCTCTTTATAATCCTGATCAGGAAGAGATAGCAAAAACAGTAGTCACTAAAGAGGAAACGGTGAAAGAAACCGCTAAATCGAAAGTTACGACTAAATAGAGAATTTAAAATTTAGTAAATCCAATCTATTAAAAAATTATTGTTATGGCTGATATGATATTAGATACATTATCCGTTGCCGCAGATACCATAATGGCAACATCGGAACTTGTAGCCGCTACTCCGGCTGAAGTTGCAGAAGATATTACAGTGGCTGCCGACATCGCGTCGCTTGTCCGCTCAATCGATACAGTATGGGTTCTTCTCGGAGCAATGCTTGTGTTCATCATGCAGGCGGGATTCGCACTTGTAGAATCAGGTTTCGCAAGAACAAAAAATACTACGAATATCCTTACTAAGAACCTTATGGACTTCTGTGTTGGAAGTATCCTTTTCTGGGCTATCGGTTTCGGACTGATGTTCGGACAGAGCAAATGGGGTCTTTTCGGATCTATCGATCTTTTCGGAATGGCAGGATGGGAAGGTGATATTCCTGATACGGC
>CAMTON010000157.1 GCA_947074105.1 uncultured Bacteroidales bacterium | reverse complement strand
TTTCAATGGTTTAGAAAGTATATGACATTGCAACGCCATAATCTCTGTTATTTATAACAGGAACAAAAACAGGAATATTTTTCTTTTCCTTTCGTTCCACAATGTTCTGAAAAACCGGCAAGAGAAGAAATCCTATCTCCGCACTCATTATCCCAAATCCTGCTCCCGCCACAACATCACTGATCCAGTGTTTTCTGTTATATACCCTCATTCCTCCCGTAAAGCCGGCAACTGCATATCCCATGACTCCTATCCACGGAGAAATGTCTTTGTATTCACGAAACAGAATATGCGCACCGGTAAAAGCCGTAGCTGTATGGCCTGATGGGAAAGAGTGAAAATTCGAACTGTCGGGACGTTCTATTTTAGAGATATTTTTCAAAGTCATTACGCATCCCGACATAATAAGACAGGATGATGCCATGACGAATGTCCGGTCACGCAGATTATGTTTCGGCTTCATTCCTGTCAGCTGAAGACCGTAAACAGCGATTGCGGGGACATACTGAGTATAATCATCAACTGTATATTTTTTTACGATATGTTCTCTGATCTCATTGTTTGTACTTATATCAAGCTGTTTTAACGGCTTATATTTATGAGCAATAAAACCATAAGAAATAAATACAGTCGGAAGTATGAAACCGGCAACCGGAGATTTAATAAAAGAAGTTCTCTTTTTTTCCGAATCTGATGATTCTGCAAATTCTTTCATATAACCTTCAGTACCGGTATGACCGGAATAATTATTCATATGAAATGAATAATCTGTTGCATTTTCTTCCGCCACGGAATTAAACACAATCGCAACACTTAACACAAGGGAAAATATAATTGCCCGTTTCATATCTCATCAAAATATTATTAATCAAAGGAATTATACAATTTTGTAGAAAATTTGAATTTTAATGTTTACACAGGGATAAGATGAAATATTTTTTTTTAAAATAAATTCCTCTTATTCAGCTATTCAGGCGATTTAATTCAGATTTTCTACAGAATCACATCTCATTTTTGTATTTCAAATTACGAAATGACTATAATGATGATGAGAAAGATTCTATTTATGCTTTTTATTTTATGTCTGTCTGTATCGGGTATGAATGCCGATGTTCTTGTTTCAGGCAGAATTTATGACCATGACACACAGCAACCTATGCCTTTTGTCTCAGTATCGGTTAACGACAGAGAAAACGATAACCTTATAACCGGAACGGTAAGTGATGAAAACGGGAAATTCTCTTTCGAAGGGCTCGAGTTGGGAAGCTATTCGGTAAACATATCATATCTCGGATATGAAGGAAAATCGGTTTCTGTTTTTATCGGAGAGTTAAGCAATATTTATAATCTCGGAAAAATAGAACTGAAAGAATCAGCTACTGCATTAAAAGAAGTTGTGATAAGCGGACAGAAACAACTTATATCTCAGAAACTTGATAAAAAGAGCTTTGATATAAAAGACAATATCTCACAGGCAGGAGGTTCGGTGCTTGATGTAATGGCCAATATGCCCGGTGTTTCTGTTGACAGAGAGGGAAAAGTTGTTCTGAGAGGCAGTGATAAAGTTATGGTTCTTATTGACGGCAAACAGACTGCCCTTACAGGTCTGGGTAATCAGAAAGGTCTTGATAATATCCCCGCCTCAAATATTGAAAGAATAGAGATAATCAATAATCCCTCAGCAAAATATGATGCTTCCGGTATGGGCGGTATAATAAATATCATATATAAAAAAGAGCATTCCAAAGGTTTTAACGGAGATGTCGGTCTTAATTTCGGAGTCGGAAGATTCACAAAAGACAAGAAAGACCTTCCCTCTGTTCTTGGCAGCTACAGCATAAACCCCAAAGTCATCCCTTCTCTGAATATGAATTACCGCACTTCATCTTTTAACTGGTTCATTCAGTCGGAAGTGATGCGTCTCAGAGGGCTTCCTAACAATGAATTTTCCACCCGGCATTATGATACCGGAGAATCCGTCATATCACAGGTACCGGAAAACAGGATGCAGACACATTATATCGTTAAGTCCGGATTCGACTGGTATATATCCGACAAAAACATTCTCTCAATTTCAGGTATATATGACTATGAAAATCACGAGGATAAAGCTGATGTCGCTTATTTCGATCTTTTTACAATGAAACCTCAGCGAAGCTGGCAGTGGGTGGAGAATGAAAACACCGGTCACGCAAGTATAAACGCCGATATTAAACACAAATTCGATAATCCTGGACAGGAACTCACAGCATCACTTCAGTTTACATACTGCTGGGAAGATGAGAAATACAGATTGCATGAAGTCTCACACAATCGTATCGATGAAGATGTAACTCATCTTATCGCCAAAGAGAATATCTTTCAGCTTTCCGTAGATTATACCCATCCTCTTGCAAGCGGAAGCATTGAAGCCGGCGCGAAAGGTCATTCAAGACGTCTGCCCGTAACTTATAATGTCGAGAGAGGCGAAAAGACAGTCATTTATCCCGGACTCGGCGATTGGTCGGACTGGGGCGAAGATATCGCCGCACTTTATGCTAACTGGACATTTGAGAAACCGAAATTCGACGTAGAAGCAGGTATGAGATATGAATACAGCAGAATTTTCTACGATATATCTTCCGATAATATCTATTATCCGTCAAACGACGCTTATGACAATCATAATATATTTCCCAATGTCCGTCTTACATGGAAAATGAATAAGGCCAACAGGATTTCGCTATTCTATAATAAAAGGATAGACAGGCCGGGCGAAGAGCAACTTCGTATTTTCCCTAAATATGATGATCCGGAACTTCTGAAAGTCGGAAATCCTTATCTTCGCCCTCAATATACCGACAACCTTGAAGCGGCATATAAACTTCTGTGGAACAGCGGATCAGTTTTCATTGCCGGCTATTACAAGAGAATATCCGACCATTATTCACGTATATATATTATGGACAACCGAAATACCGACTACAGCATAATAAACAAGATATATGAGAATACAGGCACAGCTTATAATAAAGGAGTAGAAGTCATATTCGACCAGCAGTTCGGGAAAATCTGGAAACTTTCAGCAAGTGGCAATTATTATCTTAATCATATCCGGGAATACAACGTAACTGTATATTTCCCTTATGAAAGAGAGGTTTCTGTTCCTGAAAGCAAAGGACATACATGGTATGGCAAACTTAACAATTCATTCAATATTGGAAAGAACAGACAGTTTCAGCTTTCCGGTATATATTTCGCACCGGTCAATACACCGCAGGGGCGCAGACTTGAAAGATGGGGCGTGGATGCCGGCTATAAGCAGAGTTTCTTAAATGACAAACTGGAGATTGTAGTTTCCGCAAAAGATATCTTCAATTCTATGAAGATAAGGGAGGAAGTAAGAAATGAAGGTTTTTCTGTCCTTTATGAGAATTTTTATGAAACACAGGTGATAACTTTAGGCGCTAAAGTAAGGTTTTGATATAACAAAGATGAAACTTATGAAAATATTGATTATTGAAGATGAGAGGGAATTATCACGCGATATCTTTGCATATCTTTCTTCTGATGAATACAGATGCGAACAGGCTTTCTGCTTTGATGAAGCACTGGATAAGATCGCATTATATACTTACGACTGCATACTTCTTGATCTTAACCTTCCCGGAGGCGACGGGCTAAAGTTACTTGAAGAAATAAAACGAAGAGAAATTAAAAGCGGAGTCATCATTATCTCTGCCCGGGGCTCTCTTGACGATAAGATAGAGGGACTTAAAACCGGAGCTGACGATTATCTTGCAAAACCATTCCCTCTTCCCGAATTAAGTATGAGGATATATGCTCTGATGCGACGTTCAAGCTTCTCGAGCAGCAATATCCTGAAATCGAATAATATTGAAATCGATCTTCTTGCTAAAAGCGTAACCATAGACGGCAGACGTGTCATTCTGACAAGATCGGAATATGAACTTCTTCTTTTCCTTATCGGAAACAGAAAAAGGGTTATTTCAAAAAGCTCGATAGCCGAACATCTTTCCGGAGATATGGCCGATATGCTCGACAATCAGAATTTCGTTTATGCACATATAAAGAATCTTAAGGCAAAACTATCGGAAGCTGGATGTGGTAATTGCATAAAAACAGTTTACGGAACAGGTTATCAATGGATAGAATGAAAAGTTTATTAAATAAGAATCAGTCTTTATTCCTTTCTTACATAATAATGATTCTCATTATTTGTGCTCCCGTATTCTTCTTTTTCATGAAGTTCTTCTACACAAAGGATCTTGACGAACTGATCATCTATCGCTGCAACGAATTCATTCATGAAAGGTTGCCCGAATTTGAAGAATCGGAGATCAGCACTTACAATTACTATAATGAAGATATAAAGATTCTCCCTTTCGACCGGTCATATATGCTTGATAAGACAACGGCAGAGTTTCTCTATAATAAAGCCGAAGGTCATAATATAGACTACCGCATCATCTATAAGAAGATAACCGTAGGAGAAACTCCCTATATCCTTATGTCACGGATTCCGATGATAGAAAATAAGGATATGCTTCTTAATCTTGTCGCGCAATACGGAGTGATATTCATAATACTTATCATTTCACTGTTTGTCGTACAGCATTTTCTTGCCCGCAGACTATGGAAACCATTTAATGACACACTCAGAAAGATTGAGAATTATACTCTTGAACAAGAAAGTGTGCCTGATTTCGGAGAAACAGATATCATTGAGTTCGACAAACTCAACAATATCCTGACTACGCTGATTTCAAAAAACCTCGGTCTGTACAAACAACAAAAAGAGTTTATCGAAAATGCATCTCATGAGCTTCAGACTCCGCTTGCCCTTTTTCAGTCAAAACTGGATATGCTTATTCAGGATGAAAATCTTACAAAAGAACAGAGCGAAGCGGTAACTCTGCTTTATGAGTCATCTTCAAGGATGACACGACTAAACAAAAACCTTCTTCTTCTCGCAAGAATAGGCAACTCCCAGTACAAAGAGGTAAAGGAGCTTAGTTTTAACAAAACTCTTAACAAGCAGCTTTTCTTCTTTAAATCAATTGCGGAAAACAACGGTCTGGATTTCTCTGTCGATAATAAACTTCCTGTTATGGTTAATGCGAATCCCGTTCTTCTTGACTGCCTGATAAGCAATCTGATTGTCAATGCCATAAACCATAACCGTGAAAACGGAAAGATATCTGTTATCGTGGATAAAGGATCTTTTTCGGTTTATAATACGGGCGAAGAGAAACCTCTTTCTGAAGAGAGATTGTTTAAACGTTTCAGCCGTAACATAGAAAAGAAAGGCAACGGACTCGGCCTTTCGATAGTTGCTCAGATATGCAGATTCCATCACTGGACGGTAGATTACGGCTATGAAAAACAACTGCACAGATTCACTGTCAGATTCTGATGTTTATATAAGATAACCTGACAAATAAAATATCCCGACAGCA
>CAMTON010000156.1 GCA_947074105.1 uncultured Bacteroidales bacterium | reverse complement strand
TGGTGTTAATTTTCTCATATCTTCTGATTTCGGAGATTCCGATGTTCTCATTCAAATTCAAAAGTATGTCATGGGCAGATAATAAGATAAGATATCTGTTTGCTATGGCTGCTATAATACTTCTTGTTATCCTTGGTATATCGGGAATAAGTGCAGTAATAGGATTATATATTCTTACTTCGATATTTACTGATCTGCTGGATAAAAAGAAAAAGTAAGAGGATTCATCAGTGAATCTTCAGATATAATAAAATCTCTTTTATAAATAAAAAAGATATATGTTTCTTAAGATAATATTATTTGGAATCTTATTTTTTATAGTGCTTGCCCTGATTATGGGTTTCACTCTTATAAAGTCATTCTTCAGAATATTTAATGCAAGCAAGCGCCAGAATCCTTATCAGAATGACCGTGAGCGTCAGCAGGAAAATATTTATGGCCAGCAGAATAATCAGAGAAAAAAGGAAAAAATCTATTCTAAAGAGGATGGAGAATATATAGATTTCGAGGAAATCAAAGATGAAGATAAAGAAAAGAAAAACTGATAGTCACCGACTCTTTAGATCAGAGTCATTATTGAAAGATTAACTTTTCTTTTACAGATAAAAAAGTAACCCGGTATAAACATGATGTGCTATACCGGGTTACTTTTTTTATTTTAGTGTAGTTAGATTAAGACATTCTGTTTTTGTAATCTTCATAACTGAATTCACGATACATCTCCAGAGAATTGTCTGAATGCCACATTGCTATTGACGGATGTGAGATACCATTGAACATATTTGTTTTTACAATTGTATAATGGATCATATCTTCGAAAATTATTTTATCTCCAATCTGAAGTTCTTTTTCAAAAGACCAGTCACCCATATAATCACCGCTAAGACAGCTGTTACCACCCATTCTGTAAGTAGGAAGACCTTCTTTCGGTTCGAATGCGCCTCTTATAACAGGTTTATAAGGCATTTCAAGGCAATCAGGCATATGACATGCAAATGAGACATCAAGAATAGCTGTCTTAATACCATTATTTTCCACTATATCGACTACTGAAGAAACAAGTTCTCCTGTCTGCCATGCGAATGCACTTCCCGGCTCAAGAATAAGCTGAAGATTCGGATATCTGCTGTTGAAGTCGCGAAGCAGAGAAATCAGATGCTCCGGATCATAATCTTTTCTTGTCATAAGATGTCCGCCACCCATGTTTAACCATTTCAGTTGCGGGAGATATTTGCCGAATCTTTTTTCTACTTCTTCAAGAGTTCTTTCAAGATCGTAGGATGTAGATTCACAAAGTGTATGAAAATGGAAACCTTCAACGCCTTCCGGAAGTGTGTCAGGCAAATCTGAAGCAAGAACTCCAAAACGTGTCCCCGGTGCACATGGATTGTATAGTAATGTTTCAACTTCTGAATATTCAGGATTGACTCTTAAACCGCAAGAAATCTTATGATCGGCAGTTAATGTATCCTTATAGAATCTGTTGAACTGAGATAAAGAATTAAATGTGATATGGCTGCTGTATTTCATAAATACAGGAAAATTTTCGATTGAGTAAGCGGGAGAGAAAGTATGGGCGCGGCTTCCCATCTCTTCATAAGCAAGCTGAGCTTCATAGACAGAACTTGCAGTTGAATGACCGATATATTCTCTTATTATCGGAAAACTTTTCCATAAAGCAAATGATTTAAATGCAAGTATGATGTCAGCTCCCGAACGATCTTTTACATCTTTGATAAGAGTAAGATTTCGGCGAAGTTTATCTTCGTTGATAACGTAGCAAGGTGAAGGGATTTTGTTAAAATCTGTCATGTCTTATTTTTATTCAAATATTAATATCAATTGTATGGCGGATAATATTATCCGATTATTTCGAATTTTGCAAACTTAAGCAGAAGCTGTTTGCTTCCAACGTTTTCAAAATCGACAGTAGCTTTTTTATTTTCTCCGTCGCCGGCAAGTTGTGAAACTTTTCCTATGCCAAATCTTTCGTGACGGATTATACTTCCTATCATAAGTTCATTGCTTCCTGATAATACTGAAGCCGGTTTAGACGACGAAGAAGCGGTAGGGCGTGAAGTCTCTGATACTTTTTTCAGCTTTTTAGCTCCAAGGTATACATCTTTCCTTTCAACTTTCTTAGGGATATATTCATCATCATAACCGCGGTTATTCGAATATCCGTTATATCTGTCGTCATCGTTCTGTCGCATTCTTTCTGACGGATAATAATCCTCTTTTGATCTTGATTCGCTTCTTGAGAATTTATTTGTCTCGGAAAATGATCTGCCTATATTTTCAACATTCTGAGACAAGCGTACTCCGGGAGATATATTAAGATATTGAGGGTCTATATCTCTCAGGAAACGGCTCGATGAGCAAGGCTGACTTTGTCCGTTCTTGAATCTTGTTCCGGCATAAGTAAGGATACAGTTCTCTTCAGCTCTTGTCAATGCTACATAGAAAAGACGACGCTCTTCTTCAAGTCCGTTTATAGTTTCCTTTGACATAGCAGAGGGGAAAAGGTCTTCTTCCATACCTGCTATAAATACGTTTCTGAATTCAAGGCCTTTTGAAGCATGGATAGTCATAAGTGTGACTTTATCTTTTTCAGCCTCATCAACCTCCGTTTCTACGTCAGATGCTAAAGCGATATCGGAAAGAAAATCTACCATTCCGGTTTCTGAATTACCTTCCTCGATCCTTGACTGTACAAAATCGTATATACCGGCAAGCAAAGCTTCAACATTCTGCTTTCTTGATGTCGCTTCAACGGTATTGTCCATATTCAGGTCATTCATAATACCTGATTTGCGGATTATATGATCTGCCATTTCATAAGCAGTCTTGGTTTCATTCAGTTGCGTGAATTCAAGGATAAGATCTTTGAATCCTTCGATTTTCTTTAATGTGCCGGAATTAAGATTTAATCCGTATTCAAGCGGTGATGTTATGGCATCGAAGAAGCTGACCTGTGAATCGGATGCTGCAATTCCTATTTTCTTAAGCGTGGTATCGCCGATACCGCGCGCAGGGTAGTTTATGACGCGTTTGAATGCTTCTTCATCTGCGGGATTGATAGAAAGGCGGAAATAAGCTATTACATCCTTAATTTCTTTTCTCTGATAAAAGGAGAGTCCTCCGTATATCTTATAAGGGATATTTCTTTTTCTTAAAGCCTCTTCCAGAACTCGTGACTGAGCATTCGTACGATACAGAATGGCAAAATCAGAATAGTTGTAATGTCCGGTCATTCTCATTTCCGTTATCTTATTGCTTATGAAGAAAGCTTCATCGAAATCGGAATAAGAAGAGAATAAGGCGATTTTTTCACCTGTCTGGTTTTCAGAGAAAATATCTTTTTTAATCTGCTGGGTATTCTTTTTAATTAAAGAATCCGCTGCTTTTACGATTGTCTGGGTTGAACGGTAATTCTGTTCAAGTTTGAATATCTTGGTTCCTTTTATGGATGTTTTGAAATTCAGTATATTGGCAATGTTGGCTCCTCTGAAAGAGTAGATACTTTGTGCATCATCTCCTACAACACATATTCTGTTGTGGATCTTACCAAGTAATTCTACTATAAGGTGCTGAGCTTTATTAGTGTCCTGATACTCATCAACAAGGATGTACTGGAAGTATTCCTGGTATTTTGCCAGAACCTCCGGATTATCGCGGAAAAGTATATTTGTATATAAAAGAAGATCGTCGAAATCCATTGCTCCGGCCTGTCTGCATCTTATCCAGTATTTCTTGTATATTTCAAGTATATGCGGACGGTTGTTTTTCTGATCATAAATCAGAAGATCTTTTGACACGGCATACATTGAGGGAGTAATAAGATGATTCTTAGCATTTGAGATCTGAGCCTGAACTGTAGAAGGCTTATAAACCTTTTCATCGAGCGACATCTCTTTAATGATAGTCTTGATAAGATTTTTTGAATCTGTAGAATCGTAAATAGTAAAATCAGGTTTGAATCCTATATACTGAGATTCAATTCTGAGAATGCGTGAAAAAATAGAATGAAAAGTACCCATCCATATTTTTCTTGCTGTAGGCCATCCTACAACTTTTGCGATTCGGCTTTTCATCTCACTTGCCGCTTTGTTGGTAAATGTAAGTGACAGGATCGTATTAGCGGGGATTCCGCTATTTATAAGATATGCTATTTTGTATGTAAGAACCCTTGTCTTACCAGAGCCGGCGCCTGCAATAATCATTGACGGCCCATCATTATATGTTACAGCCTGAAGTTGGCTTTCATTTAATTCGCTTAAGAAATTCTCCACTCTTGGTTATGTTTGAATAATTAGTCATCCGTCAGGCAATAACCTGATCTAAATCATGTAACAAAGATAATTTATTAAAAAAAAATACGAACTAAAAAGAATCATCAATATCACTCTTTTAAAACAATGAAGTTTAATTTTATAAATATTAGAGATCACGTTTTATAAAGCGATTTTTTAAAGAAAGAATAAAATTTTTCCATCAAAAAACATCATTCATTTAATAGCTTGAAAAACAAGAGTATATGTTAATCGGAATATTGAAAATACAGAGCGTAAAAAAGACAATAAACATTTATTAACATCGCGTGGAAAACTTATCGCTGATTAGGTTTGTTATATAAACGAATTGCAACTAAAAAATACAATATGGCCTTCGAACTTTTACCTCTTCCTTACGAGGGAGATGCTCTTAAAGGAGCGATTTCGTCAAATACATTGTTCTATCATCATGATAAACATCTTGCAGCTTATATAAATAATACGAACAATCTTATAAAAGATACAAGATTTGCAACAATGACACTGTCTGAAATAGTAAAAGAAAGTGAAGGTCCTTTGTTTAACAATGCGGCGCAGGCCTGGAATCATATCTTTTACTTCGAAAGTTTCTCTCCTCAGCGAGGACAGGAACCTCAAGGAGAATTGATGGAAGAGATAAAAAAATCCTGGGGATCGTTCGATAAATTCAAAGAAGAATTTGTAAAACTAGGCGTGGCACAGTTCGGCTCAGGTTGGGTCTGGCTGGTTAAAGATTCAGACGGAAAACTGATAATAATAAAAACTCCTAATGCGGAAAATCCGCTTAAAACACCGGGGCAGGTACCTTTGCTTACCTTCGATGTTTGGGAACATGCCTATTATCTTGATTTCCAGAACAGACGAGGCGATGCACTTCAGGCTCTTTGGGATGTGGTGAACTGGCCTAAAGTCGAAGAGAGATTTTCTCAGAAATTATAAATGTAATATAAATATAACTTCTAATACACCTCTAATAATAATGCAGCGCGTGATGCGTAGCTTTTCTAGCACTTTAAAATAAGCATAATGTGATGAATTCGGCAGAGAGCCATACCTTGTGAAAGGGTGCTCTCTGTATTTTTTTGTATTAACGTGTACTATTTTGTTTTAATTTATACTATATCGAAGAGCGAAATTGTGGATCATAGTATTTTTTAGTACTGATTATGGATCATCCGATAAATCCAGTGGAGAGAATATAAATATTACTTTGACTCACCCGATAAACTCAGTGGAGAGAAATTAAAATATTACCTTTTCTGTTATCCTATATCAAGTTATAAGAATTATA
>CAMTON010000155.1 GCA_947074105.1 uncultured Bacteroidales bacterium | reverse complement strand
CATAGGTACCACTCTTAGAGATTTTCCGTAAGAAACGCCCACTTCGCTGATAGCGTAAGCTCTTACATAATAATTCTTATCAGGATCCATATCCGTGATATTAATAGTAAACGATGAAGACGGCACGATTCTGTTGGCCACTTTTATATCATCTACCGTAGGATCCATTTTTTCTGAATAACATACGCCAACTTCCGAAATCGCCACATTATTCTTATCAACTATACGACATACAATTCTTGCTGTCTGAGTAGATGCCGTATAAGCCTGTGAAGTGGTCTGCATAACAGGAAGATTATTTTTTGTAACTGCCATAAGCTGCTGACCGTAGACCACCGTGCCAAGATCATTTTTTGCATATGCGCGGAAATAATAGATCTTATCCGCGTCAAGCCCCATGATATCGACACATTTTGTTGCCGAACCTTCCTCAATTACATATTTATTATCCGCTACAGTTGGTGTGGCAGAAGCCGACCAGCAGATACCCTTCTCTACGATTGAGTTAGATCCTACAGATTTGAAATCTATACCCATTGTCACGAAGTCAACGCCTACCGCTGAGATCAGTGATGTACCGATCACAGGATCTACAACTACGGTTCCTTCAGAAAATGTCATACTGTCGACCTCGCTTATAGCGAAAGAAGCTTTAAGTTCGCTTCCCTGATATACGCCAAGAGTAGTTCTGTCTTCCGACACTTTGATACTGTCGGTCTGAGCCGACGAAAATTTATTTACAGTAAAATCTGACTTATATATATTTACATTCTTCTGTGCGAAGGCACAAGAGAACAACATCATTATAAATGATATGATCACCCCTCTTTTCATAAATATTCCGTGATTTGTTTTTTATTAATCTTTGATGAGTTTGATATTTCCGTCTCCCGTATTAAGGAAGTAGATGCCTGACGAAAGATCGGCAACGTTAAGAGGTTTAGTCACGTCATGCGACTTCACGCTCTTTACCAAAGCTCCCGAAAGAGAATAGATATTGATATCTGTAGTGCCTGAAGGGATTCCTGTGATATAGACAACGTCTTTTGCCGGATTAGGCCAGGCGTTAAGTGTAAATTCCGGATATCTGTTCTGCTCTACGCCAAGAGGGATATTGAATACAAGACTTCTGATTTCGTCCATCTGTATGACAGAAACAGTCTTATCAAGATAGTTGAAAACTACCATATCTCCCGCAAAAGTAATCTTGTCAAGATTGTCGAAACTGAGATTTGTCTTATCTCCATCGGAATGGTTGATATCCACGTTACGTGACTCCGGTTTTACCTGTGATATCCCGCAAACGAGAAACATCACAAGAAGTAATTTTTTTTTCATGTGTTTATAATGTGTTAATTAAATAATCAACTTATTTTTTCATTTTCCGGCATAGTGATGATTACAGGCGATAAGACACATCGCCGGGCGGGCGAACCGGTGAATTCCCGGTAAAGCCGTCATTAGATTTTTATATTTTACTATGAGAGAGTTTATTAAGCCTGACAAAATTATAAAAAAAACCGAACCTTGGGTTTATTTCACAAACCTTTTGATTTTTATTTATCTTTTACAGCGATTCCCGCACTTTGTGCTTCCGCCCTCCGGAACAGACCCTTCCGGGTTCGGGAAAGTACACCGGCGGCCACGCGCGGGAAGTCGAAGTGATCACCTCCGGAATTCACTGAAAATACAGATATATATTATTTTTTATAAGGAGACAATGTATAGCAAATGTATAAAATGAATAAATAACCGGTTTTAATGAACAAAATCAATGTATATAAATTCAACGATTATGCATAAAAAGATCAATACGAAACAATAAATGAAAAAAAACAAGCATATTTCTTCAAAAAAAGTGACTAAATCTGATTTTTATTCAACAATTTACTACATTTGCATAAAGTTAAAAGAATAAATATGCAAGTATGAAAAACAAAAAAGAGAGACTTCTTGCGATACGTGAAATTATTATGCAACAAAAGATAAGTGGCCAGGACGAACTTTTAAGCCTTTTGGTAGACAAAGGATTCGACCTTACACAAGCCACCTTATCACGAGATCTGAAGCAGCTACAAATAGCCAAGGTAGCAAGTAATGATGGAGGTTACATATATATATTACCGGAAATGGGCGGAGTCGGCAAAATGGTCAACACCCGTCCGGTCAACAATTCCCTTCTCGCTAACACAGGATTTATTTCTCTTGAGTTTTCAAGAAACCTTGCCGTAGTACGTACCCGCCCGGGATACGCCAGCAGTATAGCTTATGATATCGACGTAAACTCTCCGCATGAAATATTGGGCACAATTGCCGGAGACGATACGATACTTATCATTCCCAGAGAAGAATATTCCAGGGAACAGGTGATTGAGGCACTTTCATATTTTATTCCAAATATTAGACTAGGAAACAAATAAGAAAACAAAACAGGGTTGATTTTACTCTAAACATTCTTTAATCAGAGAACCTAAACCATGATTTTCTGAGAAGATAAAAAAACTGGAGATAAACCATTTTATATTAATTTTTGAAATGGAAGAGATTATTAAAGTGCAGGTCGCGGAAGAGGCGCACTTGGAATATGTAGATACTATTCTGGATACAATCGAAAAAGCTGCCAAAATAAGAGGAACAGGGATCGCTAAACGTTCACCTGAATATGTAAAGCAGAAAATGCTTGAAGGAAAGGCAGTGATCGCTCTTTGTGATGGTGAGTTTGCAGGCTTTTGTTATATCGAAAGCTGGAGCA
This sequence comes from uncultured Bacteroidales bacterium, assembly GCA_947074105.1. Classification (GTDB taxonomy): domain Bacteria; phylum Bacteroidota; class Bacteroidia; order Bacteroidales; family JAUNSR01; genus JAUNSR01. The sequence continues at coordinate 2,860 of CAMTON010000155.1, read as the reverse complement.
ACAAAAAGTTTGTCGCTAACTCAGGACTTATCGTAGTTGATAAGTTCAGAGGTCACGGACTGGCGAAAAAAATCAAGAAATTCGCGTTCGACCTTTCAAGGGAAAAATTCCCTGAGGCAAAACTTTTCGGTCTTACTACAGGAGCCGCAGTGATGAAGATTAACAATGAACTCGGATACCGACCGGTGACGTTCGCCGAACTTACCGATGACGAGGCATTCTGGAACGGCTGTAAAAGCTGTATTAATTATGATGTACTTGTAAGGACCAACCGGAAAATGTGTCTTTGCACCGGAATGCTTTATGATCCGGAGCTTCATAAAGATGATAATATCTTAGCTCTGAACGGAGCCCATGAGCATGTCGCACAGGAAAATGAAAAAGTGACATCTTTATAAATTACTTAAAAAGATCAGGGAAAATAAAAATCTAATAATGGGAATACGACCGTGTTTCCCTAAAAAAATACAATCTTATGAAAGAGAAGGAGAAAGTAGTATTGGCATTCAGCGGAGGTCTTGACACTTCCTTTTGTGTGAAATATCTTGCCGAGGAACTTGGCTTTGATGTTTATACAGCTATCGCCAACACAGGCGGTTTCAGTGAAGAAGAGCTTAAGAATATAGAAAAAAGAGCATATGAGCTTGGAGCCGTAAAACATGTGACCATCGATGTCACTCAGGAATATTATGAAAAGAGCATCAGATATATGATCTTCGGAAATATTCTCAGAAACGGTACATATCCTATTTCCGTAAGTTCGGAAAGAGTGTTCCAGGCTATAGCTATCATCAATTACGCCAAAGAGATCGGAGCTCCTTATGTTGCTCACGGTTCTACGGGAGCCGGCAACGACCAGGTGCGTTTCGACCTTACTTTCGAAGTGCTTGCTCCTAATATCAAAATACTTACTCCTACGCGCGATCTTGTTCTTACACGTGAATATGAGATCGACTATCTTAAAAGACATGGCGTGGAAGCAGACTATAAGAAGATGGAATATTCTATCAACAAAGGTCTGTGGGGTACAAGTATCGGCGGTAAAGAGACTCTTAAATCAAATCAGACTCTTCCGGAAAGCGCTTACCCGTCTCAGCTTAAAGAGAACGGAAGCGAAACTCTTACCATAGATTTTGAAAAAGGTGAGATCTCTGCCGTAAACGGTGTGAAATATGACAATAAAGTTGAAGCTATCAGAGCTGTTGAAGCGATAGGCGAAAAATATGCTATCGGCCGCGATATGCATATCGGAGATACTATCATCGGTATCAAAGGTCGTGTAGGTTTCGAAGCCGCTGCGCCTCTTCTTATCATAAATGCGCACAAAATGCTTGAAAAGCACGTGCTTACTAAATGGCAGCAGTATTATAAAGATCAGATCGCTACAAACTACGGTATGTTCCTTCATGAAGCTCAGTATCTTGAGCCTGTGATGAGAGAGATGGAAGCTTATCTTCTGGAATCTCAGCGTAACGTAACGGGAAGTGTCATAATCGAACTTCACCCTTACCGTTATGTACTTGTAGGAGTTGAGTCTGATTATGATCTTATGAAATCTGATTTCGGCGAATATGGAGAAATCAACAAAGCCTGGACATCTGACGATGTGAAAGGTTTTACAAAAATTCTTGGCAATCAGACAAAAATATATTTCTCAGTACAGTCTAAAAACGAAAATAAATAACCTCGGGATATGATTAAAGTTGGTATTATTGGCGGCGCAGGTTATACTGCGGGTGAATTATTAAGATTGTTGATCAATCATCCTGACGTAGAGATAGTTTTCGTACACAGCAACAGTAACGCGGGGAATAAGATTTCAGATGTTCATTCAGGACTTTTCGGAGAAACAGATATCGTGTTTACCGATAAGGCTGATTTCGATAAGATAGATCTTCTTTATTTCTGCACCGCTCACGGTGATACAAAGAAGTTTATGGAATCAAATGAAGTTCCTGCCGATCTTAAGATCATCGACCTTTCGACAGACTACCGTATGGCAGCAGAAGGAAATGATTTTGTTTACGGTCTTCCGGAAATGAACAGAAAGAAAATCATCAGATGCAACCGTGTGGCTAATCCGGGTTGTTTCGCGACAGCCATACAGCTTGCGATACTTCCTCTTGCTAAAGCCGGGCTTCTGAAATACGACCTTCATATCAACGGTATCACAGGTTCTACGGGAGCAGGTCAGAAACCGACTTCTACGACGCATTTCAGCTGGAGAAACGACAACATATCTCTTTATAAGGCTTTCAATCATCAGCATCTTAATGAGATAAACCAGACTATAAAGTCTTACCAGCCGGAGTATAATGCCGACGTAGTCTTCCTTCCTGTAAGAGGGGATTTCGCGAGAGGTATTTTCGTTTCAGCTTACACTAAATGTGATCTTCCTATCGAAGAGATAAAAAAGATCTATGAAGAGGCTTACAGCGATCATTCTTTTACGTTTGTGACAGATAAGAATCCGGACCTTAAACAGGTGGTGAATACCAATAAGGCTCTTATCTACATTCAGAAGCATAATGATAAGCTGCTGATCGTGTCATGTATCGACAATCTTCTTAAAGGAGCGTCGGGACAGGCAGTTCATAACATGAACCTTCTGTTCGGTCTTGAGGAAACCACAGGTCTTAGACTTAAACCTCTGGCATTCTGATCGACAGAGCAGCTGAAAAACCGTTATTACGGTTATTTATGGCGCAATGAATTCCATAGAGAAACAAATATTGAAAGGATCTTAAAATGCGTTGTTTTAAGATCCTTTCGCTTTTATATATCCTGAATTTGCTTTCCTGAATCACCAGTTATTTATTGTAGAGACGTGGCATGCCACGTCTCACAGAATACAAAATAA
>CAMTON010000154.1 GCA_947074105.1 uncultured Bacteroidales bacterium | reverse complement strand
AATTGTAAAATCCTTTAGCAAAAAAAGTAATACGGAAACAAAAATTTTCCCGTATCAAATACAACACTTGAATAGTTCTCAATATGAATAATCAGAATAGACAACAATACCGGAAGTCTATGAGGATATAATACCAAGACTTGAATCAACAGAATTTATAGTAGCTCATGGTGGAAATTTCGATTTAAGAGTCTGGCGTAACGCTGCTTGTCGTTACGATTTACGGCAACCGGACATAATTAACTGGATATGTACAAAAGTTATATGTCGTAAAGTATTTCCTCATTTTGCATCATATAGTCTTTCCTGGGTTGCAGCAGAGCTTTCTTATGAATATAATACCAGGAGCGCGGAGATTAACTCATTATTAACCGCAAAAATATTGTTGGCTTGTATTGAGAAAAGTAATAATCAATCAATTAAGGAAATCTGTGATAATAACTTTATACAGATAGGAGAAATGTCTTACCTAAATTCATTTGTCAGATGTATCTCTACAAAAAGACTTTACAAACCAAAACGTAAAGCAGCGGATATTGAAGCTGACGAGGAAGGTTTTGATGAAGATCATTTGTTTTATAAAGCGAATGTTGTAATAACCGGGAAATTATCACATTTCACAAGAGCTGAAGCTCTTCAAAAAATTGCTGATATCGGAGGGATTCCGCAAGACAGCGTGACTAAAACCACGAATTTTTTAATTATAGGTCAGACTGATTTCCGTGTTGTTGGAGAAGAAGGCATTTCATCAAAACAAAAAAAGGCGATGAAAAATAAAGAAAATGGTCAGGAAATAGAAATATTATCTGAAGATGATTTCATGGAATTGATCTAAAATTTTTGTCAATCCCCAAAATATCAGTAAATTAGAATATTCGTTCATATATTCATTAAAACCTTGACGGCTGCCGGATCTTATTATTTTTGGGAAACATCATTCGTGAGAATGACATAAAAAAAATTAATTCACCGGATATCGACAGCCGTATCTATATCTATAAATTAAGAAAAGAAAGGATGATTGGATAATTCTTCTGCATTTTCTTCTTTTCTTATTCTTATATATCGCAGAATCGATGACTCAGAAGTATGACCGGTGATCAGCATAATTCGATATAAAGGTATCCCGGCTATATACATAAGTGTAGCACCGGTGCGTCGAGCTGTATGAGAGCTGACCATTTCCCATTTTTTATATTTTTTCTTGACGATCTTATTTCCCTCTTTAAATTCTGACATAACAATATCATCGATGTCTGCTTTTTTACAGATGCTTCGGATCCGCTTGTTAAAATTCTGTAGTGACTTTTCATAATTCAAAAAAGAATAGTCTTCATTTCGTTTCAATACTTCCCTGACCAGCGGATGGAGAGGGATCACGACTTCTTCCTTTGTTTTTTGGGTCAGGATCCTGATATTATTGTTATGAATATTATCGCGCTCAAGGCGTGAATAATCAGAAAAGCGGAGAGCTGTACAGCATCCGATCAGGAACAAATCTCGTACCTGTGCTGATTCTTTACGGAGATTAAGATTGCTTAATTTATTTAGTTCCTCTATCGTAAGATAGACTGCGGAGCAAGGTATAGCCTTAAAGGGAAATTCTGATAAAACATTAACGACGGTGTATCCCGATTTTTCAGCTTTATTGAGCATCGAGACTACACCGCGAATGAAATTGCGGATTGATGATGATCTGAAATGATCACCATTTGCTTTATTGCCGGACGGTTTTATCGACGTAAGCCATGATATGAATTCTTCGGAAATATTATAATCAAATGAATCTGTATAAATTTCTGCGCCGATATATGTTTCGAACTCTGTCAGAAGGCGAGCAAGGCGACGGTATCGACGCTTAAAAGCAGCGTCACGTTTTGTCTTAGCACAATAATCGTATATGAAGCGAGTAAACTTAATTCTGTTGTTTTTATTGAAAAGATTTAATAGCATAAATATCGGGAAGGGATGATGAATGTTTAAAAACACTAAGATAATTAAGTTTAATCACAATCCCCTGAATACTTTTTTTATTCACCCCTTTTGCCCATTCAAATTATTTCCATATCTTTGAAGCGCTAAAATACTTACAATATGTACCGTCGGAGCTCGGTTAACGCTCTAAAAAATTGCTTAGGGCTTTTTTTATGCCCTTTCCGTACCCTGACGTAAGCATTATTACGCCGGGATCTTATTAAAATATTGGCGGCTGCCATACCCGATCTTTTTTTACTCCTTCGGACGTAAATGTAAGTGTTTTAGCGAACAGGGTATGTGTGGCCGCTCCTGCGTTAAGCCGGCTGCAAAAAACGCTAAAACACTTACATTTATGAATGCAATTTATTCTTTCCTTACATCTCTGCCGGGAGATGCACAGGTAATCGGCGTACGCATACGTCAGACCAAAAACGAGCAGTCTGCTCACGTAATCTACACACACAACGGTGAACGCTTCATCATCAGCATGAAAGGAGGCGACGAATGAGACACAACAGCCGACCTTCAGTATCCTACTTTTCTCTTATGAGCCGGTTCTGGGCTCTTGACGAATTAATCAATTTCTCTCCCGTAGCGACTAAATTATATTTCTTATTGCTTCATACGGCAAATAAGAATCGCTGGCCTTCACGCTTCCCGTTTGCCGACACACGCGCTGCCGTATCGGTGGGAGTCTCTGCAGCGCGTATCAAGACAGCAAGAAAGCAGCTTGAAGATGCCGGTCTGATCATGGTGATCCCCGGAGGCAACGGCCATGCTCAGAAAACAATGTATAAACTTACAGCCTGCGATCATTGCGAAATGTCGCACAATCCTTCTGCCTGCATCGATGAATGTCACCAAAATGCGCTTAATGTAGGTAGTAAAAACGATGTACCTACAAAGACACCTAATCAAGACCTAAAAAATGAAGGTGATCATGAAGCTATCGAAAGAGGTCACGAAGTAGGTAGCAAAAACGATATACCTAACCCGTCATCATTACTAATAAGACATATTAAAGACAAAGACAATCTCTCTTCTTCGGGGAGTGAGAATTTAGATTTTGATGAAATTAAGGTTCCGCAGGACGGAGAAAAGCGAAATCTTACCGGCCTGAAAGAAAGGCTTCGCGAACTTGCTGCATCACCGGCAGACGCTAAAAAAATAATCTTAGCTTCCGACTTCGGCCGGATCGGTCATCCGGTATGGGGCGCGCTTTCAGAAATCAGAAATTCCAAACCCGGATCAATTACCGCTCCCGTAAGATTTATCCTATCCCGAATCAATCACGCTAACTCCATACGACCATGACAAAATTAAGCCGTGAACTTATCGACGACATAAAATTTCTCAGAGATGGTAAAAACTGTAATGAATGCCGTGATTCGCTCTCAGAAGCGATAAATATCATCCTTCAGTATCAGAAAGCTCAGGGTGTGATAATCGACGACTGGATAACCGTAGTTACCGATCTGAGCCTGATCCGGGAAATACTCGGCCATGTAAAACCCTGAAAAATGTCCCTGCCGGTTCGAATCCCTCTTGCTAATTTCGATGAAAAATAAAACTTTTATGGAAATACTACACCCTTCAGGAGAGGCTTATGATCTGCCGGCAGGCGCGGCTCTCGAAATAACGCGCACAAACCCTTTTTTCAACGAAATGGGAGAACAGTCGCTGCCTGTATCTTTGCCGCTCACAGCGCGCAACAAAAGGCTCCTGGGATATATCAACCGGCCGGACTACAACCGTAAACCGGCCAGGGAACTGACGGTCATCATCCGCGACGGTATCTACCAGCAGCCGGCGCGCCAGGTGATCTTCGGCGTGACCCCTGACGCAATCGATACTACTTTTTATTTCAGAAATGGTGATTTCTATACGCGTCTGAAGAATCTCACCATGAGCGAGGTTTTCAGCCAGACGATAGTATTCGAGTCTGTCGAGGAGCTTAACAAGGCATATAATGCCTGGTGTACCGTCAGATCGGATATGTTCGCAATATTCCCGGTCGCGGTAAACGACGAAAGCGAAGAAGGCAAATATAAGATCCTTAACCGTATCGATCATACGGCCGGCACAGGCGACAGTGATAAATTTCTGCCTCTGTACAACATAAAGGCTCGTACCGAAAGGCGATATGACGGCTCTGATTATTTCGACGTCGCGATCCCTGCCGGCTATTATATCACGCCGTTTGTCCGTGTCGGATGGATGCTTAAGACCATTTTCGCGCATATCGGAGTCACGCTTAATGACAACAGGTTCTTTTCAGATCCTGATCTTTCGGAGCTTGTCGTCCTTAATAATACCGCCGATGCAGTCGCTTCGCTTACTCTTCTGATAAGCGACCTTCTGCCGGCCGGAAATGTGGCCGACTTTCTTGATATTCTGCGCAAAAGATTCCGCTGCGAATATATCCTTAACGCCGATCTGACCGCTGACATCCGGTTCATGGACGACATTCTGAAGGAGTGCCGGTTTACTGATCTGAGCAAGACTGTGGCAGGGAGGCAGACATATAATTTCCCTGAGTTGAAAAGGCTGCATCTGACGCAGGAATCTACCAAAAATGTCGCTAAAAGAATCAATTATACCGATCTTATAGAAGATCTTAAATATGTACAGATCGTTGATCAGTCGCCGGGGACGAGTGGTAAACTAATGAATTTCTTATGTCCTGAAACAAATCGTGTGATAAGTATCGGAATACGTGGAGAAAAGATCGTACATACTGTGAAGTGTCAGCTTAGCGAAATCGATATGGACGATTCAGAAATAGAGCAGGAAGAAGTGACGCTTGCCGATCTTCTGCCGGAATCTGTCAGCGTACTTAATGAAAAGTATAAATATAATCAGCACCCTTTCATCGGAGACTACAGATGTATCCGGAGCGTACTGAATATCGCCGGATCTGACGAAACGACGGAGCCGGAGTCGGCAGAATTAAAGTGGATGCTTTGTTTTGATGCCGGGACGAAAACCGATCCTGAAGGGAAATGGAGATATGGCAGCGTGGATTACTATTCAGATAGCGGAGCGATATTATCCTCCCTTAGGACGGTGGGTGTAAACGGTATATATAACCGTTTTCATCGTGCTTATGATATTCTGCTGATGAATACACTCGATGATATTGAAATCGATCATGTTATTCCGGAGAGCCTGAAAACCGGGCTTTCGGGCATTGATCCTGTCATGATCAATAATCAGCCGATGCTGCCGCATACGATGGATTACGTCATAGGGAAAAAAACTCAGACGACATGTAAATGGAAATCGTTGCGTATAACTCCGCCTCTCAATCTTCCGACAATTCCGGAAGAAGGATTTCCACAGGCGAAATACTGCTGGAAAAGGATAATAGAGACTGATAAACCGGGGAATGGCGGATCATGGCGATATATAGACGGCGAACCTGAGATCGAATACTTTACTGAACCTACGCAGGAAGAGTATGAGAACGGAGGAGAATATCATCATCGCAGTTGGGCTTGTGAAATCGATATTGAAGAAGACGGATACACCGAAACAAGAGGATTTAATATTAATGTCTGGCTTGTGCCGGTCAAATTGTAAAAGCAAGATTTTTTGTCCCCGTGCGTCCTTGAGAATGAATCTATATTTGAATAAAAGAAAATTCAG
>CAMTON010000153.1 GCA_947074105.1 uncultured Bacteroidales bacterium | reverse complement strand
TTAGTCCTGATCATTAACCCTTATAATTAACCTTATGATTAGTCCTGATTATTAATTCTGACTACACGAATTCCGGTCTGACTTTTTTTATTTTCAAGATATGAAACAAGATCTTCGTCTGTGACTACAACTTTCATCTTATTTGATGAAGCGTGCATAAGATGTGGGATACCATCTACCATATGAATAAAACCGACATGAGAAATATCAAGACCTTTGGTAGATGCCGTGATTGCAATAATGTCACCTTCTTTAAACTTATCGAATTGAGATCTTATATCAGCTTTAGGAATATATTGTTTAAATATACTATTGATAAATTTTTCATCCTCTTTCAATTGATTAAGATATTCCGGATTCTTTTCAATCGCAGGATAATATTCCGGATGCGAAGACATGAAATTAATTTCTTTATTGAAAGGTTTCGAGGAAAAAGAATCGGTTATTTCTGTTACCAGTCCTTTTTCCTGATTATCATAAATCCATTGAGAAAAATAATGAAGGCGAGACATATAACCGTCTATTTTGCCATTTTTATATCTTAATTGTTTAAGAGCATTTGTATAAAGAGAATCATAAGCAGAAGGCTTACTACCGGATATAAGTGATGCCGTAACATATTCAACGAATGTCACACAATCTACAGAGTCCAGATTTATAACAAGATTTTCTTCTCTCAAGTTCTTATCAAGAGTACCGGCAACATACGGTTTGTTAAGAAATTCAGAAGCGATTTCATACATTTCATACCTGTTTACAGGCTGTATAGTATCCTGAGCAGCAATTGTCTCTTTCGTCTCAATATTATTATTACTTATTCTGCATCCACCTGCAGCAAAAACGGAAATAGTGGCCATAGCTATAAATGACGCTACAGTCAACCTAACACTTATCTTCATCACCAGTTCTTTTATAACTATATTATCTGAAATAATGTTCCAAAAGTTGATGATGTTCACTAAAAAAACGTGATTCAATATTCTTTAAAAAAACATATAAATTAAAGCAAAAAATAAGCTTTGATTATACAACTTTCGATAATGCAAAACTATAAAAAAAGCAGACTATAAAAATATCTGCTTTAATTTTTTGGAAATGTTATCAATTAAAACATAGTTCTGATTATCTATTCATAACGCTATATTACTCGGCAACATCAAGCTCCAGTATATAATCATTCATAAAATAACCATTACCAATAGGAAAATCTTTCTCTTCAATTTTTTTCATCCCTTTGCGAAGATAAAATCCCAGAGCCTTATTGTTTTTGTTTACCTGAAGTTGAATTTTAAACGGCAGTTCATCTTCTTCCTTTACATAAGAAATAATTTTCTCAAAAAGAATATTCCCTATTCCCCGTCCCTGCATTTCAGGCAAAACATATATTTTCTGTAAATGCCAGATATCATTTCCCTCCTTATTTACAGAGACGTATCCTAAAGGAGTATTGTAAGAATCGTAAGCAATAAAGTAATTATGACCTTCATCCATCTGATCTTTCAGACTCTTAGCCGAATACATCCAATCCATCATATAATCTATCTGTTGCTTAGTAAGAATATCCTTATAAGTATAAGGAAAAATTATAGATGCCAGCTCATTAATAAGCTTACAGTCTTGCTTTTGTGCCTTTTTGATAGTTATCATAATAATCTGTTTTAAATAAAAGAATATAAACAGTGTTTTAATAAAACGATTTTAAAACTTATGACGTCAATATAAAAAAAATAAATCATAAAATAATATATTTTAACTGAATTGTTTGATTTTATGGTTAAATCATTTGTTACATATAAATTGAAGATATTATGATTTTGTAAAAGACATACATCTGAAACGGAAGTTTTAATGTGTAAAATGTGTATAAATATCCACTTCAAAACATAATTCTTAGATATGAATGTTATAAAAAAATAAGAACCTCGTCTGGGACTCACTATTAATCCAAATCTTATAATGAAATTCTAATATTCTAATTATTTTTGTTCGAATAATTAAAAAAAATCTTATAGTAAAAAATGAGAAAATGGCGTATTGAAGATTCAGCCGAGCTATACAACATCAATGGTTGGGGACTGAATTATTTTAATATCAATGACAAGGGAAACGTGACTGTAACTCCACGTCCGGGCAACTTCCCTGTCGACCTTAAGGAGCTTATGGACGAACTTCAGGTCCGCAATCTAACCGCTCCGGTATTGGTACGTTTTCCTGATATTCTTGATTCAAGAATCGAAAAGATCTCAAAATGTTTTAAAATTGCCTCTGAAGAATATCAGTATAAAGCACAAAACTTTATTATCTATCCGATTAAGGTCAATCAGATGAAACCTGTGGTAGATGAGATCGTGGGACACGGTAAAAAATTCAATATAGGTTTGGAAGCCGGTTCAAAACCGGAACTCCACGCTGTTTTAGCCTCTAATATTGATTCTGATTCACTTATCGTTTGTAACGGTTATAAGGATGAAAATTATATCGAGCTTGCTTTGCTTGCTCAGAAAATGGGTCGTAAGATCTTCCTTGTAGTTGAAAAAATGAATGAACTTCAGGCAATAGCACGCCTTTCTAAAAAGCTTAATATTCGCCCCAATATCGGTATACGCATCAAACTTGCCAGTTCCGGAAGTGGGAAATGGGAAGAAAGCGGTGGTGATGTAAGTAAATTCGGTCTTAACTCGAGCGAACTTCTTACAGCTCTTGATTTCCTTGAAAAAAATGAGCTTAAAGATTGTCTTCGACTTATTCATTTCCATATAGGAAGTCAGGTCACGAAGATTCGTCATATAAAAAATGCTCTTCGTGAAGCTGCTCAATTCTATGTACAGCTTCGCAAATTAGGTTTCAACGTAGAATTCACTGATATCGGTGGAGGCCTTGGAGTTGACTATGACGGTACGCGTTCTTCGCTTAGTGAAAGCAGCATGAACTATACGATTCAGGAATATGTGAACGACTCTGTTGCTGCATTTGTTGAAGCATCTGAAAAAAATGATATTCCTCATCCTAACATCATTACAGAAAGCGGACGTTCGCTGACTGCACACCATTCTGTACTGATATTCGAAGTTCTTGAGACAGCTCAGCTTCCGGAATGGGATGACCGCGAAGATCTGCCTGAAGATGCACATGAACTTGTAAAAGAGTTATATCATAACTACGAGAACATGACACAGCCACGTCTGCTTGAAACATGGCACGACGCGCTTCAGATCCGTGAAGAAGCTCTTGACCTTTTCTCACTTGGTATGCTTGACCTTAAGACACGTGCTCAGGTAGAACGTCTTTTCTGGTCTATAGCAAGAGAGATCCTTAAGATGTCGCAGGATATGAAACATGCTCCTGAAGAACTTCGCAAAATCTCGAAAATGCTTCCGGATAAATATTTCTGTAATTTCTCTCTTTTCCAGTCTTTACCTGACAGTTGGGCGATAGATCAGATTTTTCCTATTATCCCGATTCACAGATTGACAGAAAAGCCGTCACATACAGCAACTTTGCAGGATATGACTTGCGATTCTGACGGAAAAATTGATAACTTTATCGCGACTCAGAATAACCCTTATAATCTTCCGGTTCATCCGCTTAAAAACGGAGAGCCATATTATATCGGTGTTTTCCTTGTTGGAGCTTATCAGGAAATTCTGGGAGACCTTCACAATCTGTTCGGAGATACTAACGCGGTTCATATCTCGGTTTACAACGACCATTATGAAATTGATCAGGTTTATGAGGGTGAAACTGTGGCAGACGTTCTTGACTATGTTGACTATAATCCGCGCCGTCTTGTGCGCAACGTGGAATCCTGGGCTACAAAGGCGATGAAGGAAGGTAAAATCACACCGGAAGAGGGCCGTGAATTCCTTTCTAACTACCGCTCCGGACTTTACGGTTACACATATCTTGAAAGAGACTAATCACATTATTAAATAAATAAAGGGAAAAGAGATTCATCTCCTTTCCCTTAACAATTTTAACACGGCAAATTCACATTAATCAAAATTATACGATGAAAAATTCTGCTTTTATTGCTATGCTTGGTCTGATGGCCGCAGCATGCACAACAACACCAAAACAGGAAATCGCTACTCTTACCGAGTCCGGCCTTTCTAAAGAAAAATTCCAGACAGAAATCAATGGTAAACAGACAGATCTTATTGTTCTTAAAAACAGCAATAATATGGAAGTGTGTGTTACTAATTTCGGCGGACGTATCGTATCGGTAATGGTTCCTGATAAAGAAGGAAACATGAAAGACGTTGTTCTTGGGTTCGACTCTATCGAAGATTATATCAATGTCCCTTCTGACTTCGGTGCTTCAATCGGACGTTATGCCAACAGAATCGCAGGCGGACGTTTTACACTTGACAATGTAGAATATGTACTTCCTCAGAATAACTTCGGTCACTGTCTTCACGGAGGACCAAACGGCTATCAGTACAAGGTATATGATGTTAAGTCGGTAACTGAATCAAGCGTTACTCTTTCTTATACTGCCCTTGACGGTGAAGAAGGTTTCCCTGGCCAGCTTACTTCTGATGTTACATTTATCCTTACTGACGATAACGCTATCGATATCCGTTATGCTGCCAATACAACTAAGCCGACTATCGTAAATATGACAAATCACTCATATTTCAATCTTAACGGTGATCCTACATCTGACATTCTTGACAATGAACTTGTCGTTTATGCTGATTATTATACCCCTGTAGATGAAACTTTCATGACAACAGGCGAAATTGCAACTGTTGAAGGTACAGATATGGATTTCCGTACATCTACTTCTATCGGAGCTAGAATTGACAACTATACATTCGATCAGCTTAAAAACGGTAACGGTTATGATCATAACTGGGTTCTTAATACTGCCGGTGATGATACTCAGATCTGTGCAACTCTGAAATCGCCTGCAACAGGAATCGTTCTTGATGTTTACACAAGCGAACCGGGTATCCAGGTTTATACAGGTAACTTCCTTGACGGAACAGCAAAAGGTAAAAACGGTATCGTTTACAATCAGCGCGTAGCAGTATGTCTTGAAACACAGAAATATCCTGATACACCAAATAAAGCTGAATGGCCTTCTTGTACGCTTCGTCCTGAAGAAACTTATTCTAGCCGTTGTATTTATAAATTCTCTGTAGAAAAATAATATTATCATAACTCCTGCTAATTGCCGGAGTATAAATATTACTATAATTAAAAAGCAGTTTTGCAATTTTTTCCGACGGACTTACATTTCGGAAGATAATTTGCAAAGCTGCTTTTTTATTTTTCATAACATATATAAATGCAATTTTAATTCATATAAAATAGTAATGTATTTTAACATTAATATTTGTGGCTGATTATTAAATACATAGCATCAGGAATGGCTTCTTTTGTCAATTAAATTCAAAAAATATTCATTGTGGTATTGCAGGAGAACAAAAAAGGCCATATATTTGCATCGCAAAAGGGGAGAAACGACGGCCTTAAGCTGACAAGCAAAACGCCGAAAAGACAAACCTTAAGCAAAGACCAATAAACGGTGTGGTAGTTCAGCTGGTTAGAATACCTGCCTGTCACGCAGGGGGTCGCGGGTTCGAGTCCCGTCCATACCGCAAAAGAATAATAAGTTATGAGTTTCTTATTACTCTGATTAAAAAGAAAAAACTCAACCAAAGACCAATAAACGGTGTGGTAGTTCAGCTGGTTAGAATACCTGCCTGTCACGCAGGGGGTC
>CAMTON010000152.1 GCA_947074105.1 uncultured Bacteroidales bacterium | reverse complement strand
TCTTCCGATCTGCTGTTCAAATTTCGGAACTCACGGAGGTCTTACCGTTGCCGCAAGAAGTATTTCGGGGAAAGCCGTAAAAGCTTATTACGGAGATACGCGTGATACGAGGAATGTCGGGGTAAGAGATCTTGCCGGGGAGGTAAGACGAGTAGTGCGCTCAAAACTGCTTAATCCGGAATGGATTGACGGAATGAAACAGCATGGATATAAAGGTCTTGGAGACATATCTAAGAATATAGGACGTCTTTACGGGTGGGAAGCTACGACAAGAGAAGTGGATGACTGGATATTTGATGATATCGCACGTACTTATGTCCTGGATGAAGATATGCGTAAAAGTTTTGAAGATAATAATCCATGGGCTCTTGAAGAGATCAGTCGTCGTTTGCTTGAAGCCGCTGAACGGGGTTTATGGAATGCGGATGAAGATGTCCTGAATGATCTTAAAGATAATTATATAGAGATAGAAAGCTGGATAGAAGAGCGAATGGGTGATATTGAAGGTGATATTCAGGGAGGAATTGTGGATATTATGCGACCGGAAGATATTGAGAAGTTAGGAAGCAATATGAAGCACATAAGGAATATTATCAATATTAATCAGAAACTTTAAATATAATGACCGCTGTTTTTTATTGCGGTTTAAATGAGAGATATAATCACATGAGAAAATATAAAACGGTGATCTTTCCGCTGCTTTTAATGTTTTTGATTGCCGGTTGCGGAGTAAAGCAAAAACCGTTAACGGAAGTAAAAGTAACCGGCAACATTAAAGGTAATGATGAAAAAAGAATCGTTGTCACTAACTCGAATGCTTTTGAAATACTTATAGGATTAGGAGCGTCAGATAATATCGTGGGGATAAACAAGATGCCTCAAAAGTCATTCATAACTGATGAAAAATGGCCTGTTATAGGCAGTTGGCAGACTCCTAATATTGAAGCTATAATAAATCTTAAACCCTCTATGGTACTTGCTTATGACAAATGGCCTGATGCTGTGGGTTTTGATGATAAACTTGCCGCATTCAATATTGCTGTTGACAGGATAGACTGTTATTTTCTTTCAAAATATCATTCCGATATAAATCAGCTTGCCTCTTATGTAGGAAAAGAAGAGCAGGCAGAATGGATGATCAGTGATTTTGATAAAATAGTAAATACGATTAAAAGTTCTGTTGGGGATATTAAAGAAAGGAAAAGAGTCTATATTGAATTCAGTGAATTTACTACTATGAGCAGAGGAACCGGAAATAATGAAATGCTCGAACTTTCCAACGTCGAGAATATAGCATCTGAATTAAGTATTCAATATCCGAAAATATCAACCGAATGGCTTCTTAAAGAAAATCCTGATATAATAATAAAGATTATTACCGATGGTTCGATAACTGAAGATATGTATAAAAGATTTACAGAAAGAAAAGGCTGGGATAAACTTGAAGCGGTAAAAAACAAAAATGTTTATCTTATCTCTTCGGAACTTTGTTCCGGGCCACGTGCAATGATAGGAAGTCTTTATATTTCTAAATGGTGTTATCCTGAAAAGTTTACAAATGTAAACCCTGATTCGGTACATTTTGAATGGCTTAACAAATATTACGGTGTTGAGCAGAATAAAGACTTCGTCTATATATTTAATTAATCATCTTTTTAACGGAAGCATAGTTTTAATGGAATCATTATTTAAAAACTTCAGTTTATATATTATCCTTACTCTTTTATTGCTTGTCTGTATTATAGT
Organism: uncultured Bacteroidales bacterium; assembly: GCA_947074105.1. GTDB lineage: Bacteria > Bacteroidota > Bacteroidia > Bacteroidales > JAUNSR01 > JAUNSR01. The sequence goes on along the minus strand of CAMTON010000152.1, from coordinate 4,067 downwards.
TTCCGCAGCAGTCGGAACGGCTTCAGTGGATATTGGAGATATTACAGATGTAGTGATAGCGATATTATTTCCTTTTCTTAAAACAGAAGCATCTGAATTTGCACATACCGTATTTGTGGAACTCCGGTTTCCCCGTATCCTTATGGCTATACTCGGAGGAATGGGATTTGCTGTTTCCGGTACTGCGATGCAGGGAATACTCCGTAATCCTCTTGTAAGCCCTTTTACCATAGGAATTTCTGCTGCGGCAGGTTTCGGTGCCTCTCTTGCTATTATTCTTGATGTCGGGGTCATAGGTGCAGCAGACTGGTTTGTTGTCATCAATGCTTTCTTTTTTGCTCTTCTTGCAGCTTTTCTTGTTTTCTGTATCTCAAAATTTAAGGGAATATATGCAGCGAATATCATTCTTGCGGGAATTGCTGTAATGTATTTTTTCTCTGCATTTACCTCGCTTCTGCAATATATAGCTAATGATAATCAGTTAAAAGGAATAGTTCACTGGATGTTCGGAAGTCTCTCTATAGCTTCTTATCAGAATGTCGTGATAGTAGGAGGTGTCCTTCTGGTGTGCATACCTCTGATAATGAAAAATGCATGGGGACTTAATGCTCTTGGAGAAGGAGATGAAACAGCGATAACACTCGGGATCAATCCCGGAAGACTCCGGATCCTTATGCTTACGCTTTCCTCCGCGATAACTGCCATAATAATATGTTTTACAGGCATTATAGGTTTTATCTGTCTTGTCGCGCCGCATATCGCCCGTCTTCTTACAGGTAATGATCACAGATTTCTTATTCCGTTATCCGGCCTTATCGGAGCTTTATTGCTGCTTGCGGCAGATACGATCGGAAGAACAATATTAAGTCCGGTAGAGATTCCCGTAGGAATAGTCACATCATTTATAGGAGTACCTTTATTCCTGTGGCTTGTGATAACAAAGAAAAACCGAATGAACTGAAAAAATTAAAGTATGGATATTACCGTAAAAAATGTTTGTTTCGGATATAATGAAACAAATGTCCTTAACGATATAAGTTTAAATATAAAAAGCAATGATTTTGTAAGTATTCTCGGACCGAACGGTTCCGGGAAAAGTACTCTTATAAAATGTATTTCCCGAATATTAAGGATAAAACAGGGAGAGATTCTCATTGACGGCAGAAATATAAATTCATTTGAAGCACGGGAACTGGCAAGAACGATAGGTTATGTGCCACAGTTCACCAATAATGATAATAACTCCACAATATATGAGATCTTAGAGCTTGGTCGTTGCCCTTATGTAAATTGGAGACTTAAAAATCATGATCGTGAGGTGATTGAAAATGTAATAGAAAGTTTCGGATTACAGAGTTTCGTAAAAAAACAATTCTGTCAGTTAAGCGGAGGACAGCAGCAAAGAATAAAGATTGCCCGTGCTCTGGTTCAGGAACCGGAGATCCTTCTTCTTGACGAGCCTATAAACAATCTTGATATCCGTCATCAGATAGATGTTCTTTCTCTTCTTGGTGACATTGTAAAACAAAAGAATATAACTGCCGTAATGGCTATTCATGATCTTGCTCTTGCGGCAAGATATTCCTTCTCCGTAATGCTTATGAGCAACGGACGGATCGTAGACTGCGGAGATCCCGCAAAGGTAATATCTAAAGATAATGTAAAGGATGTCTATGGAGTTGACGTAGAGATCATAAAACATAAGGAATCTCTTCTTCTTGCTCTTTAAGAGCAAACTTCTTTTATCATAAGTATATGATCAAAAAAATCAGACTCAAATACATAGCAATTAAATAAAAAAACAGACAGAAACAAATCAGTTTCGGTGTTACATAAGTTTAGGGAACAAAAAATATTATAATGTTGTTTTATCGCTTGAAACAGGATTGCTATGAATAAAAAAGCAGTCGCTTATCTAAAAATTAAAAATAACAGCGATTAAAACATACTATGAGTCACAAACATCGATTAGATTATCCTTTTTCCGCAATAGTCGGACAGGAAAAGATGAAAAAAGCCCTGATTCTTAATGCTATAAATCCTTCTGTCGGAGGTGTGCTTATAAAAGGTCAGAAAGGAACGGCTAAATCTACGGCAGTGCGTTCTCTCGCCTGTCTGCTTCCTGAAGTCGATGTCGTGGTCTCCTGTGAATATCGCTGCGATCCCTTTAAAGAAGAAAACCTGTGTTGTATATGTAATGAAAAGCTTAAGAAAGAAGGAAAATTAGAATCCGGAAAACAGCCGATGAGAGTTATTGAGCTTCCTCTCGGAACTACGGAAGACCGTCTTCTTGGTACTATAAACATAGAGCAGGCTCTTAAAAAAGGAGAAAAAGCGTTTGAACCCGGCATACTTGCAACAGCTAACAGAAATATACTTTACGTGGATGAAGTAAACCTTCTTGACGATCACCTGGTTGATGTTTTACTTGATTCCGCAGCAATGGGTACAAACAATGTTGAACGCGAAGGAATCTCTTTTTCTCATCCTGCGAAATTCATTCTTATAGGAACAATGAATCCCGAGGAGGGTGATTTAAGACCTCAGCTTCTTGACCGTTTCGGACTTTGTGTAGAAGTGGAGGGAATTGAAAATGTGGAAGACCGTATTGAAATTATGGAGCGTTCCATACAATTTGAAAACGAGTCTGCGGCTTTTATTGAAAAATGGAAAGATGAAGACAGAAAACTATCCATGCAGATAGCTCTTGCCCAGAAACTTCTTCCAAACGTAAAATATGACAGGCAAATACTCCAAAGTATTGCTTCTTTATCTGTAGAAGTAGCCGTTGACGGTCATCGTGCCGACATATTCATGCTTAAGACTGCTCAGACGATAGCCGCATTTCATCAACGTGATTATATTACAGAAGAAGATGTAAAAGAATCGGCTGAACTTGTTCTTATGCATCGGTTAAGACGTCAACCATTTGCAGATCCGCAGATGCAGAATGATGAACTCAGCAAGTCAATAGAGAATAATGTAAAAAAAAAACTGATAATGAACTAGATGCTCTCCGGGAGCAGAAAAGTAATCCGAAAACTAAAGAATCAGAAAAAGAAAGATCACAGAATGAAGATGACGATGCCTCCGATGACCGGATATTTGCTCCTGATAAACCTTTCGTGATAAAACAGATAAAACTAAAAACAGAAAGAGAAATAAAGAAAGCTGACGGAAGGCGCAGTATAGCCGTAAGTGATGATAAAAGAGGTCGATATATTTCTGATAAAATGCCATCAGACAATAACTACAATGATATTGCTTTAATATCTACTATAAGAAACGCTGCCGTAAACCAGAATTACCGGGAAAAAGGACCTATGGCGATATCTGTGGAGAAAGAGGATATAAGAGAAAAAAAGAGAGTCAGGAAAATAGGCAATACAATAATATTCGTAGTTGACTGCTCCGGCTCAATGGGAGTGTCACAAAGGATGAAAGAGACTAAATCTGCGATTTTCTCTCTTCTTATAGATGCATATCAGAAGCGTGACAAAGTAGCTCTTATCGTATTCAAGCAAAAAAGCGCAGAAATGATTCTTCCACCCACGTCCAGCGTGGAGCTTGCAAAAAAGAAACTTGAATATATTCCTACGGGCGGAAAAAGTCCGTTATGTCACGGACTTCTTACAGGTTACCAATGTATAACTTCAGAGCTGAAGAAACATAAGGAGTGTAAACCTCTTCTTGTCGTTATCTCAGACGGAAGGGTAAATGTCGGCATAGACAAGAATATCAAACCTGTTGAAGAAGCAAACAGACTTGCAATGCAGATAAGATCAAGCCGGATAGAATCTCTTGTCATAGATACAGAAAGCGGATATATCCGTCTTGGAAAAATGAAAGAGATAGCAGATACTATGGGAAGCCGTTATCTTAGTATTCAGGATCTGCGGGCAGATAAGATAATTGAAGCAGTAAGGTAAAAAGAGCATCACCGCGATAATGTTAATATTAAATCCCGGTGATGCTCTTTTTTATAAGATTGGTTATCAGAAAATAATGTTATTTAGTCAATCCTTAAAAAGGCAATATTAAAAATTAGATCCATGATAGATTACTCT
>CAMTON010000151.1 GCA_947074105.1 uncultured Bacteroidales bacterium | reverse complement strand
GAGTTATGACAGAAGAAGCCTGTAAAGAAGCTGCGCATAAAACGGGAATCATTATACTATATAAACGTGTGAACATAATCTTTTAGTTAGTGTGATGCAGTGAATAATTATTTCACTGCGAAAGTATGTCCACTCTGTTTCGTTATTGTTTCAAAAATGATTCGATTATATTAAGCGGGGTATGATTTTATAAGATATGGTTAAATTTAATATGGTTGTAGTATATGATTAGATTTGATTAAGATTTACATAATTAAAATAAAAAAGCTTATAACGACATTGCCGTTATAAGCTTTCGATATCTTGTAATTTTTAAAATCTTTATTTGATATTCCCGGATTTATACCTCATTATAGATAGTAAGATTCTTTTCCGCTGCATATTTTTTTAGGAAATCCACGGCTTCTTCTTTATTATTGGAAATTACACCGTCAAGGACCGCATCCTTAAGAGCCGCTTTTATTTCACCGACTTCTCTTGAAGGAGGAAGGTTAAACATTTTCATAATATCTTCACCTGAAACGACAGGCTGCATATTTCTGATTCTGTCTTTTTCCTCTATCTCATGTAGTTTCTGGCGTACAACCTTAAAGTTTGAAATGAAGCGTTTGATCTTTTCTTTATTCTTTGAAGTTATATCAGCTTCACACAGTGTCATAAGGTCCTCAATATCGTCGCCCGCATCAAAAAGAAGTCGTCTGATAGCGGAGTCGGTAACTTCTTCTTCTGCCAGAACTATAGGACGCATGTGAAGTCCTACCATTTTCTGTACATATTTCATTTTTGAGTCAAGAGGAAGTTTAAGACGGCGGAAAACACCCGGTGTCATCTTTTCTCCGATAAAGTTATGGTTGTGGAAAGTCCATCCGATCTTTTTGTCATATCGTTTAGTCGCCGGTTTTCCTATATCGTGCATTACGGCACTCCATCTGAGCCAAAGATTATCGGATGCTTCGGCAACATTGTCAAGAACGGCAAGCGTATGATAGAAATTATCTTTATGTCCGCGACCTTCTTTGCTTTCGACACCTTTCAGAGCCTGAAGTTCCGGGAAGATGATCTCAAGAAGGCCTGTTTTTTCAAGTAATATGAAACCGACTGATGGATGACAGCTTTTCATCATCTTGTTGATTTCATCGATAATTCTTTCTCCCGAGATTATTCTTATCCGTTCTTTATTTCTTTCTATAGCTTTGAATGTCTCTTCTTCGATAGTGAAGCCGAGTTGGGTGGCAAATCTTATCCCTCTCATCATTCTCAGAGGATCATCGCTGAAAGTGATATCCGGATCAAGAGGAGTTCTGATTATACCTTCTTTCATATCTTTCAGTCCGTCGAAAGGATCAACAAGTTCTCCGAAACGGTCCCGGTTAAGACACAGAGCAAGCGCATTTATCGTAAAATCACGTCTGTTCTGATCATCGCTCAAAGTTCCGTCTTCAACTATGGGTTTTCTTGAATCATGAGTATAAGACTCTCGTCTTGCTCCCACAAACTCTACATCGACATCTTTAAATCTGACCTGTGCGGTTCCAAAATTTTTAAATACCGAAAGATGACTTTTTTTTCCAAGTCGTTCGGTCACGGCAGTAGCAAGAGCGATACCGCTTCCCACTGTCACTATATCTATATCTTTGGATTTTCTTTTTAAAAAAATATCGCGAACATATCCACCAATAACATAACATTCAAGGTTAAGTCTGTCAGCTTCTTCCATTATTATCTTGAATATATCGTCATTAAGATATTCGATAAGTTCTGATTTATTTAGTTTCATTCTTAATTGTGTAGTAAAATCGTGCACAAAATTAAAAAAAATAGGCTCAATTCTAATTTATTGAAAGAAAAATAATGTTATATAATGATTCGGAAAGGTTTTCGGATGTTCTGCGTCAGGCAATATCCGGCAGTTCCACACCGATCTGATACAGTCCTTTCTTTATATAATTCATCTTCAGATTGGCTGGTCTTATTATCTCATCATTCCATATAGTTATATCGATGTCAATAGGGACAATATGTTTTTTTCTCATTTCGTCAGTTCTCCCGTATTGCAGTTCAATATCTTTAAACATTGTTTCCCAATAACATATATCCCTGTCGGTGGTTATAAGTCCTACGCTGTTGAGATATGTACCGACAGAATGTATGCCTTCGGCCTCAGTGCGGTATATGGATGAAAACACCGCTTCAACCGAATCTTCTTTTATCAGATCGATACACTTTGAGATTAATTTAAGACCATTATCAGTATTACTTCCTATAGTAATTAAAAATGTATTCATAATATACTATTTGTGCTGCAAAATTAGAATAATAATTCACTAACATGATATTTAACGGGAAGTTATAATTCATAAATATGATAATTAACGATATTGGTTGCCGGTTATTAACCCTGCGAATATTATATTTGCCACTATTATAAATATTAAGAAGTCTGAAATGAATTTCATATTGGCATTTAGCTGTTTTCTTATCCTCATACCACTCTGTGATTTTTTTATTGCTTTCATATTAAAGAAATGTATAAAAGATATTCCGGCCGGATTCTATAAAAAGAGTTTTATATTCTCATTTTGCAATATCCTGCTTTTCCCCTTGTTCTTCGGTGCTTTCAGAATGGGGCTTTTAAGTCAGGATTCTCTTCTCTTTAAGATTATATTCGTTATCCTTTACAGTACACTTTTCTGCAGGATTGCGGTGTTGTTATTTATAATAATAACATTTGCTTTTTTATTTAATAAACGGATAAAAGGTGTTTATCCGATGATCATAGGAGTAGTGTTGGCAACTTCATTTGTCTATTTTGTTTATTGTTCGATATATTCAAGAGTAAATCTTGACGTAAAAAAGATAGAACTATGTTCGCCTAAAATACCTGAGTCTTTCAATGGATTTACTATAGTTCAGATTTCAGATTTTCATCTGGGAAGTTTCAATCACACACCATCATATATAAATAAAGTTGTAGAACGCGTAAACGGTCTGAAACCTGATCTGATTCTTTTTACGGGCGATCTTGTAAATTCCAGAGCGGATGAGATACTGCCTTATGTAGATGTACTTTCAGAATTATCGGCTGAATACGGAGTATACTCAATACTTGGCAATCATGATTACGGACGTTATTTCAAATGGGATTCGTTTCATGATGAGATGAAAAATTTTGAGAATTTCCTTTTTATTAACGAGCAGATGGAATGGAAACTTCTGAATAATGAGTCTGTAAGAATCGGTATAAAGGGCGATTCTATATCAATTCTCGGAGTAGAGAACTGGGGCCAACCGCCTTTTACAGGTTCCGGAGATCTTAAAAAAGCAATGAAGGATGTTCCTTCTGAAGATTTTAAGATTCTTATGACTCATAACCCGGACCACTGGATTGCGGAAGTCGTACCTCAGACAGATATCGACCTGACGCTATCCGGACATACTCATTCAATGCAGATTGAAATACCGATGTTCGGAAAGGTGTTTTCTCCATCTGAATTTATCTATGACCGCTGGGGCGGAATGTATGAAGAAGAAAATCAGTATCTATATGTAAATAAAGGACTCGGTTATACTCTGATTCCTATGCGAATTGGCGCATACCCCGAAATAACCGTGTTCGAACTTAAAAATCAGAATTTTTGTAACTAAAAATATAACATAAACAGATTATGTCGGCGTTTATATCACTAATATCAAAATCTCTTTCGATAGGCGCAAAACAGGTTGAAAATACAATCAAACTACTGGAAGAGGGTGCAACGATACCTTTTATAAGCAGATATCGTAAAGAGATGACCGGAAGTCTTGACGAACTTCAGGTCGGTGCGGTTTCAGATATGCTGTCTAAACTTAAAGAGATAGAGAAAAGAAAAGCTACTATCTTATCAACGATAGAACAGCAGGAAAAACTTACACCTGAACTTAAAAGCAAAATCGAAGCTTCATGGGATGCTATCGAGCTTGAAGATATCTATCTTCCTTTCAAACCGAAAAGAAGGACAAGAGCGGAGATGGCAAAAGAAAAAGGTCTTGAACCTTTAGCTATGGCCATACTTCTTCAGACGAATAAAGATGTCCGTTATGAGGCAGCAAAGTTTGTTAATGAAAATGTAAAAGATGAAGAAGACGCTCTGAAAGGAGCACGCGATATCATTGCTGAAATCATAAATGAAGATTCCCGGGTAAGAAACAATGTAAGAAACGTTTTTGCCCGTGAAGCTATTATTTCTTCCAAAGTCGTTAAAGGTAAAGAGGAAGAAGCTGAAAAATATCGTGATTACTTCGACTGGTCGGAACCGTTGAGTAAAGCTTCGTCACACCGTATCCTGGCAATGCGCCGCGGAGAGAGCGAAGGTTTCCTTAAAGTCACTATCTCTCCGGCAGAAGATGAACCAGCTATTGAGCGTGTTAAGAAACTGTATGTGAAAAGCCGTAACGATGCCGCATCTCAGGTTGAGGAGGCAGCGGAAGATTCATATAAGCGACTTATCAAACCAAGTATAGAAACTGAATTCTCTCAGCTTTCAAAAGAAACAGCTGACGAGAAAGCTATAAATGTTTTTGTAAATAATCTTAAACAGCTTCTGCTTGCGGCACCTCTCGGAGAAAAGCGCGTACTGGCTATTGACCCGGGTTACAGAACAGGCTGTAAGATTGTCTGCCTTGATTCGCAGGGTAATCTTATTCATAATGAAACGATCTACCCGCATCCGCCGCAGAATCAGACTTCGCTTGCCGCTAAAAAGATAACTTCACTTGTCGAGCAATATTCCATTGAAGCTATTTCAATCGGAAACGGAACCGCAAGCCGTGAAACGGAAAGCTTTATCAAAAGATTAAGTTTCGACCGCGCTCTTCAGGTATTCGTAGTAAGTGAAGACGGAGCTTCGATCTATTCAGCATCCAAGATTGCCAGAGAAGAGTTCCCTGAATATGATGTAACGGTAAGAGGTGCGGTTTCAATCGGTCGCCGTCTTCTTGATCCACTTGCAGAACTGGTAAAAATCGATCCTAAATCAATCGGTGTTGGTCAGTATCAGTACGATGTTAATCAGACACTACTTAAAAAGAGTCTTGATCAGACCGTGGAAAACTGTGTTAATCAGGTCGGAGTAAACGTAAATACGGCAAGTAAGCATCTTCTTACTTATGTTTCGGGGCTGGGACCTCTTCTTGCAAAGAATATAGTTGAATACCGTTCAAAAAACGGTCCGTTCAATTCTCGCAAAGAACTTATGAAGGTGCCGAGAATGGGAGACAAGGCTTTCGAACAGTCGGCTGGTTTCCTCAGAATTTCTAATGCGGCGAATCCGCTTGACAATTCTGCGGTTCATCCTGAAAGTTATCATATCGTGGAAGAGATAGCAAAAGACCTTAACTGTAAAGTTGAGGATCTTATAAAGAGTGCCGATCTCCGTTCAAAGATAAACAGCCGTAAATATATCGATAACGGAGTGGGAGAGCTGACTCTTAAAGATATCATTGCAGAACTTGAAAAACCGGGACGCGACCCGCGTAAGAATATAAAAGTCTTTGAATTCGATTCATCAATACGCACTATCGATGATCTTAGAGAAGGAGCGATACTTCCGGGAATAGTGACAAATATCACAAACTTCGGAGCTTTCGTTGATGTCGGCATTAAGGAAAACGGACTTGTGCATATCTCGCAGCTTGCGGATAAGTTTATTTCCGATCCTACCGAATATATTTCGGTTCACCAGCATGTGTATGTAAAAGTTATGAGTGTCGATCATCAGAGAAAACGCGTACAGCTGACAATGAAAGGAGTTGAGCAGAAGCCTTAACAAGTAAAGAAAAATAAGATGAATAATCTGAATT
>CAMTON010000150.1 GCA_947074105.1 uncultured Bacteroidales bacterium | reverse complement strand
CTCCGGTATTTATTCCGTAAAAATCATCACCTCCGGACACGCTACCGTTAATATAAATATTCATACTGCTGTTAAGCGACAATTCAGGAGTTGAAACCAGAGTGCATGTAGAGAAGTCTATATCCGACGGAATAGTAAAGGTCATCAGATTCTTACCTGCTTCCGATTGCAGTGATATTGTATTACCTTTTTCAAGACGCTGATTAAACAGTACAGAAGGCTGTGAAGAACCACTCTGAGAAGGTTTCGTTGTCGCACTGCCAAGTCCTACAAAGATCCCGCCATTTACCCTGAAAGCATTTGTGCCGCAGTCAAAGCCGGATTCAAGCTCACCTGCTCCGATAGCCACGATCTTACCTCCACTTATTATTATTCTGCCGTTACTGTCGATGCCGTCATTATCAAAGCTATGAGAAAAAATCGTTCCTCCGTAAATATTCATATCCGTTCCGGAGTTAAGACCATTGTCAAAAACTTCCAATAAGATATCACCACCGTAAATATTCATTGCCTTTTTACTTTCGATACCTTCATTTTCAAGTTTATCTGCAAAAACTTTTATTTTCCCTTCAGTCATAGTGAAATCTCCGATACTTCTTATACCTTTTCCGTTTATCAGATTCACAAGTATATCGATTTCCCCGCCGTTAATGATGATATCAGGAACAATCTTTGAAGAAGTGCCACGGTAAGAAGTCGACAGCCCTTTATCATCACAATTGATATTTATTATTCCGCCGTTAATTTCTATTCGCCCCGCTTCACACTCTATACCGTCGCTTTTGGCTATGATATTAAGATTACCGGCCTCAATTGAGACTTCATCATTAGCATGAATACCGTCAGTAGCGGCATTTAACGTGATATTGCCATTTATGATACTTACATAAGCGTCACTGCATATAGCGTGCGCACTGTTGCTTACAATATCAAGAGTAGCAAGAGAATCACCGTCGATAATTATCTTTCCTTCCGCAAACATCGTTCCCTTCTGATCTTCTGCCGCATCTGAAGGTGCCTGATATGAATATCCGTCTTCAAGTTTATTTTCACTTTCTCCGAAAATATACATATATGCTCTTTTCTTCGACTGTATGTTTATTGCCGGACCTCTCTGATTTCTTATCTCCACATCATTGAAAACAAGATTAAAATTATGCTCGCTGTAAACCTTAAACATTCCGTCAACAGTCTTTCCGCTTAATACATATTCAATAGTATCATTCACTATTGAATTTACAACTACGTCATGACCGTTTATTGTAAGCGAGACGCTGTCATCAGGCATATATTTTGTTATGGCCAGAGTATCTCCCCAGTCAATATAAATGACCTTTGTTGAATCAAGCTGCGGCACATAAGTGGTCTTATCATGCTCTGCAGGTTTTTTATTGGTATCTTCCGAATCATCGGCAAAAGGATCCGAAAGACAGGAAGTGTATGCGAATACCGCACAAAATAAAATTATCAGGTTTCGTAGATTCTGTTTATTCATAATTCCGGTATTTTTAATTTATTATAATCTGAATTTATATCCCACACATATCGCGTGTACTATGTCTCCGTCTTCAGGAGTGGCATAATCGGTATATCTGTAAGACAAGGATAAAGAATTCTTCTTATTGATCTTATAGCCGGTACCCGCCTCATATCTGATCCTGTCAACATAATTCTTTCTCGGATCATTAAGAGTATTATACATTTCGGCAGAAATAAAAGGTTCGAATGGTGATTTCCTTATATTGTAATCTATCCCGAACTTACTTCTGAGCATAAATCTCGGATTTGCTCTTTTTGCCGTTACCTTAACGCCCTCTCGGTAGGTACTCTGAAAACGTTCTCTCAGTGAAAACTTCACTCTTCTGTATTTATAGTTTCCTGTTACATAGCCGATATACCGATGTCTTGTCTCCCAACCTCTTTTTTCATGATTGAACTGAATATAGTTGTAAGCCGCGCCTACTTTTATATACTGATTAAATCTGAAACTCAACTCCGCGGCTGCGGACAATCTGTCAACCTCTCCCAGATCTTCTCTCTGTCTCCACTCAGCGGACAATGAAGCCTCAAGCTTTTTAAAAAACCTTTTCCCTATTTCCGCTTCTACAAGAGAACCGAAATTCGACGACTGGGCAAAGAGCGGCAAATATAAACATGTGATTATAATTGCCATATAATATTTTATGTGCTTTTTCATATAGTGCTCTTTTGAATACTTATGATAGAATAACTTTATAATAAAGAATATGCGGAAAATTATCATTTTTTCCGCATAATCCTGAAGTTTATTCCTTACTCTCCTTCTCTCGGGAATTTAGTAGTAAGATCCACTGTATTAATTTCCATTACATCGGAATTATAATACACTTTTATGAAAGCGGCATCTCTTATGAAATCGACATGCCCCACTTCGATTTTCTGAATATCTACACCGATTCTTTTTTTCAGGTCTTCCAGAAGTTCTTCTCTGCGGTCAGGAGTTATAAGATGTATCTTATCATAAAGCACAAGTTTGCTAGATGTATGTTTAAGATAACGTTCACTTTCCAGTATCCATGTAGCAAGAATAAATATTCCGTTTACCACAAAGAGTTCGACATAACTTATCTGAATGGAAAGAGCGTTTATTACAGAAATTGCAGTGATTACAAAAAGATAAGTCATCTCTCTGATCGGCACCGATTCGGTACGGTATCTTATTATGCCGAAGATTGCGAAAATACCAAGAGCAAAACCAAGTTTAAGTTTTACGCTTCCAAGAAGGAATACAAGAAAATATATACTGAGACTGATAAGAGTGAATGTAAAATAATAATCTCTTCTTTTACATTTAGGATAATAAAAGCAACTTATTATTATTCCGGCTACTACTGTGTTTAATACGAATCGGAAAAGCATCTGTCCAAGACTCTCTCCGTCTAATACTGGAATACCGGACCAGTATGGTCCCTGTTCCTCAATAATTTCTGTTAATTGGTCCATCATTTTGTTTTTAATAAGGATAATGTGTTAAGCTACTCTGCATATTAGATCCTCTGCAGGAACTTATTCTGATATTTTGATAATTTATCGAGAAAGATAAAATTCTTTTTAAATCTGTTCTTTTTGAGATTAGGATTAGTCAGCGCGGCTCCGATACAGTATTTACTGAAACTCTGTTTCTGAATACTGAAATCAGGAAGAATCTCTTTTAAAGGAGAATGCTGATTTCCGTCCTGCTTCAACTCTATTACCACAAGATTACTGATTTTGATCTGTGTATCTGTAATAAAATTATTAAAGGAAAGATTCATGTCGATTGTAAGCCTTTCAGTCTTGGCACGGTTGACCATGGTTATTCTGTCGAAATTGTTTTCCAGGTGAGGCACAAGATCTTCACTCTTATACAAAGCTGTATTCTTAAGGAAACTGCCTGCATCATTCGCAAAAAGATAGTTATCTGCTTCTGCATCAACTTTTATTCTCTTTTTTGCTGTTCGTCCCTTATTATTTTTCAATTTAACTTCAAGAAAGCACTCTCTGCTTTCTGTATACTCTCTCATCCGGACTTTCTTACGTGTCTTTCTTCCGTTATGATGATTAAGATACATATCATATTTCCCCGTATCATAGTAAATGGTATGATAAAAGCCATACCGCCGTCCTTCAATATCCTGCAGGAAATAGTTATCTTTTAAAAATGGAATAAGTCGAAGAAAATTCTCATAGGACGTTACAAATTTTGTATCAATCCTGTTCATCAATCTCACACTATCCATTTCCTGCAATGAAATAGGATAGAATTCCTCCAAATGTTTTTCCAGGTTGTTTTCCATAATGTGTTAATTATTCGGTAAATCGAAGAATGAATGATTTAATTTCTCAATTGCAATATTAACTAAAAGTTTAAACATTTCGCATACTTTTCTGAATAATAACAAAATAATCCATATTTCATTAATATGACATTAATAATAAAGAAAGGTTTAATTAACTTTTTTATAATTTACCTCTATAATTATGATAAACATTGAATCATATATAATTTCTATGTTTCGCAATATGACAATAAAAAGGCATAACATATTGATGTTATACCTTTTCATAATAATGATTATTATCAGAGACACCCTAATCTATTCCGGAGTCGGATTTAAAGGAGTCCCGCTTTCATTTACTTCAGTCCAGTTTTTAACGTTTACTGTATTAAATGTAACAGTACTTTCATCAATCTCTATTTCATAAAAATAAGAAGATCCGGCCAGAAGCTGACTGTTTACAACAGGAATATTCGTTGAGTATGATCTCGCTGCTGTCTCTCCGTTCAGATAAACTGAAAAATCCATGTTAAGAGGACCGGCTAAAGCCATAGGCAGCAATATCTGATGACATGTATCTCCTGTAATGAACATAGAAATCATAGAAGATTGCAATGATTTTGATGAAGATATTATTCCTGTATAAAGACTTAAAATATTGCCGGAAGTAGTTGGCTGAGATATCTGAGCTGAGGTAATTGAATCTATCTTAATTGTTGCAGTATCTTCAGGTATAATCTTAACCATCACCTGAGTACAGGCATGAGAGAATGTTAAGTCAATTGTAGTATTTCCGGATATCGTATTTGGCAGAGATTGAGTAGTAAGATAATCAATTCCGTTTGACAAACCAGAAACTATTCCGGTACTTAAATCTGTTACAGACGGAGGATATATACTCTTATTCCCCACCGACAAACCATAAAACTCATATTTGCCGTCAACAAGAGTAAGTGCATTTCCGGAAACCGGAGTAAGAATACCGGCCTGCTGTGTCACATAATCTGTAGTAGATACATAATCTTCCTTATATACAAAAGTATATATCACTACATATCTATTTTGCTGCAAAGGCGTGGTGGAAGAAGATTTCACAGCTTCTTCATCAACATTAGCCAAAAATATTACTCTGTAAGTTTCTTTTGATCCTGAAGTCGAATCGCTATCAGTACTTGTACTGCTGCCGTTTCCGGTACAGTCCTGACAGGTATTGCTGCTTTCATAATAGTTATCAACACATGAACATAACAGAAATAAGAAAATTACAATAATAAGATAATAAGTAGAAATTAGGTTGCTTTTCATAATTAAAACTTTAATGGGTTATAATCCTAACTATGAATTCAACTAATATGTTCATATTCTGACATATGCAACCTTGCAGACATCTAAATCTTCTTATCCGACACTATCTTCTATTTCCTTAATAATTAGACTCTCTTTTCTGTAAGCTGATGGAGTCATACCTTTCGCTTCTTTAAAAAGACGGAAAAAAGTCCTGTCGTTAGAGAATCCCGAAGCGAGAGCGATATCCTCTATTTTCTTCATCTCATTAGAATCTACAAGCTCTTTACAGGCATTTTCAATCCTGTATCTGTCAATATATTTCTTAACGGTCATCCCGCATGAGTTCTGAATCGCATTTGAAAGATAACGCTCGTAGATAAACAGATCCTTTATCATTACTGTCTGGCTGAACATAGGATCAAGATATGGTTTGGCAGACATATATTCTTCCACTTTTTTAAATAATTCCTTTTTCCGCTTGTACACCAGATTATTAACAAGATCATCAATTCCGCTGTCAACCTTTATATCAGAATCAGTTATAATCACTTCATGATAAATCTTATCATAGGTATAATGATAATTGGAATAAGTAAGACCGAAACCTACATAGAATATTGCAAAAATGACATTTACAGTAAGAGCATAGAAATAAGAAATATCAAATATCAGTGTAAAGGCAAGTATGCCGATAAGCAGAGAAACAAAAAAAGCATTTGTTACCCACGACATCTCGAGTTTCATATTTTCAGAATTCTCA
>CAMTON010000149.1 GCA_947074105.1 uncultured Bacteroidales bacterium | reverse complement strand
AAAGACAGAAAATGAAAAGAAAAAATCTTGTTGTATATAATTTTTTCATAATTCCTTTATTTTACAATAAGTGATATTATCACTTCAGTTTTATGGAAATGTCTTGTGTATTATTTTTGAGGATATATCCCGTTTTTATAGTTAAGTCATAGGGATAATAATACCCCTATGACTTTTAAATTTTATTGAGCTGTTATTTCATATTCCAGATTAACAGTCACTTTACCTCCGTTACAAGTGATAATATATTTTGCCGCTACTGTCTGACCTTCAGGACTACAGTCTCCCGGATGATTTCCACCATACAGATATAGATCACTTTCACTTACACCAAGACTGACCCAGATTATACTGCCACTGCCCCATGTACAAGGCAGACCTTCTTCGTTCAACCAATATCCCGGAACATCTGCCGTATATGAAGGCTCTTCTTCTTTCTCTTCACTGACATAGATTTTTAGCTCATCATAAAATACAGCTCTCTGAATTTCATAAGTTGTCATCTTGAATGCATTCTTAAGAGCCTCCTGCATATCATATGTTACTATTGAATAAGAAGTATCATAAGGTTTTGTAAGCTTCACATCTATTTCCATAACTTCAGGATCTCCTGCAGGCGCTTGTTCAGGATCATCATATTCACCTACATTTACATCAATATCAAGCATAACGATCTTATTTGTCTTTTCAGAGAAAAGAGCATATTTAATATTTATGCTTTTACCTACGTTAAGGTTACCAGGATATTGCCCGATTCCAAAATAGTCTGCGTCATAACCTGTGCTGTTTCCGTAAACAGTATACATACTTGCAGAATTACTGAATCCTTCAGCATAACCATCCATATCATACCAGAATCCGTTACCGGAAGCTTCCTGATTATATGATCCGTCAGCTTTAACACCCAGGAATTTAACATCAGACATAGATTCTACCCCCAGGTCACTTAAAGCTTTGGTCAGATCAAACTGAACAGGGAAATGAGTATCTTCAAACTTAGGGTATGTTTCAACAGTTATCTTCTGGGTAGAAACTACAGATGCACTGATATCTCCCGGCACTACTGCATTTACAGTGAAAACTACTGCAGCACGTCTGTCATTACATCTTAAAGCCTCGATAAATTTGATCTGCTGTCCCGCAACAAGATGACCCGGGAACTGTCCAACTGCGAATCCTTTTGATTCAGGATCAAATTCAGCAAATACCATTGCATTGTCACCCCATTGAGTCACATTACCATTAGCATCCCACCAGTGTCCCCATGGAGAATTTGTAGTTGACGATTTTCCGTTGTCCTGTCTTGTAGACCATTCGATAGCGAATCCTTTTACATCAGCTCCTCCTGTTCCGGCAATACCGTTAAGAAGATCATCGACAGAAACATCAAACAGCTCCGCAATCTTATCTGTATCGATTTCAACGAATGTTCCGTCATAAAGATTTGAACTGATTGTGATATTAGCAGTATATTCAAGGATAAGGTCTGCATTTATCTGATTTTTCTGAGCTTCAAGGATTGAATCCTGACGTGCCAGCTCTTTCAGTTCATCGTTCGTAAGAATATGTTCTTTGGAGAAATTTTCATTATCTCCGCAGCTTGCCATCATTGTGAGCATGAATGCACAAGCCGGTATATATTTGAATATCTTTTTCATTTTCATTGAGTTTTAATGTGAACTGATATTAGTTACTATAACCTTCATTCTGAACAAGAGATATGTTAGAATTCATAAAGTCAAGAGGAATAGGGAAGTAATCCCAGTGAGTCTGTGTGGTTGCTTCCTTACAGAACCATGATTTACCGTTGAACACGTTTCTTCCGTCTGTCATTTTGAATCTGATAAGGTCCTGACGACGATGATGTTCGCCAACAAACTCCCATGCAAGATCATCAAGAAGACCACCAAGAATAATATCGTCACCACCTTCAAACGTAGAGATATAAGAACCGCGATCCCAGTTTGCAAAGCCTTCACATGTGTATTCTCTTCTTCCGTAGTTATAGATACTTCCGCCCTTAAGCTGAGCAACTGTTCTGGTCGCATCTGAAGTTTCGCCGAAGTTACGGCGTCTTATTTCTGTTACAAGATCAGCTGCTGTCTGTTCGTTTCTGCCAAGTCGAAGAAGACACTCAGCTTTTATAAACATAGCATCTGCAAGACGGAAATAAGCTACATCATTACCATAAGTTCCTGCGTCACCTCCTACGATTTCACTTTTTACGAAACGGTAGCCTTCCTGCTGATATGCTCCCGGGTTGTCAATTGAGTGAACTTCATATGAATAGTTAAGATAACCGGTTCCTGACCAATCGTCATCTGAGAATGGAATAGGATCCCCGGCCTGTGGAGTATAAGTTCCGTCAGAATTTTTGATCGCATATCTCTGAACCCCACCAGTCCATGTATCAGTGAAACGCTTGTCATTTTCGTGATAAGTATCAAGGAACTGAGGCACAGCACAACTACCGTTCCATGGAGCACCGTCATATCCGTAAGCTGCAGCACCGGCTCCGACAAGAACTTTGTTTACAAGATAATTGTGAGAGGCGAACTTCTTATGTAAAGGAATTGCGAAAATCACTTCAGGAGAACCGGAAATATCATCTTTAAAATTGTCAAGGTAGTTTTCGGCAAGAGCATACCCTCCGTTATTAATGATATCATCAACCTCGGTAAGAGCTTTCTCATAATAATCATTACCATCAGTTTTGAAATAAACATTATGGTTAAGATAAAGCTTTGCCAAAATCATATTAGCAGCATAACGGTTTGGTTTTCCGTGAATCTTAGATGTTCCAAGATCATCCTTGATAGCTTCAAGCTCTTCAACACAGAAGTCAAACATAGTTTCAGGAGTAACCTGCTGAGGAAGATGACCTTCTGGTACGTTCTGTGTTGTTTCAAGAGGCACATTACGGAAAGCATCAAGAAGGATATAGTAGTTCATAGCTCTCAGATATCTCATTTCAGCCTGTGCCATACCTGATTCAGGAAGGATATCAAGACATTTATTAGCATAGCTTATTCCTACATATGCATAATACCAAAGTCCCCAAAGATGTCCCTGAGATGTATTCCATGTATGTTTATGCATCGGAATATAAAGGTCACCCCATCCTACCCCGATACGTTTCGGAGTCATGTAAAGATCGCCACATTCATCCATTACATCGAAATACCCGTTCCATCCCCAATAAAGGAATCTTAGATTAGCATATGCTTCACCCATCATAGCCCCTAATACCTCATCATCATTAAGGTCTATTGATTCATCGGTAAGCTGATCGTAAACGGTTTCTGTAAGATCTGTACACGATGTCATTGACAATAGTGATCCTACAGCAATACTATATAATATGTTTTTATACTGTCTCATAGTGTCTTTAATGTTAGAAGTTAATGTTAAGACCTAAAGAAAAAGATCTTGTTGTAGGATATTTATCGCGATTATCAACACCTGGTGTCTGGAAATAATTCGATACCTCCGGATCAAGTCCTGAATATCCTGTTATACAGAAAAGATTCTGACCTGAAACATACATTCTTATGCTATTGCAATATTTTGTAGCATTACCATTCATGTTAAATGTATACCCAAGAGTTGCGTTAGTCAGTTTAAGGAAATCTCCGTTTTCAAGGTGATCGCTCCAAAATCCCTGAGCCATAGAGTTTGACAACTGTACCTGCATCTGCTGTCCTGTTGCAGGATCAATTACAGGGTTCAGGTTATTATCAACCGCCCCATGCCAGTTAGCCGCAGATTTAAGTCTGTTATATGCGATAGAATTGTTTTCATAGAAACATCTCTGAACATTAAGAATCTTATATCCGAACTGACCTGTGAACTGAAGGTTAAGATCGAAGTTCTTATATCTGAATGTATTGTTCCATCCCGCTACAACTTTAGGAAGACCGTTACCAAGTCGCTGACGGTTTTCTTTTTCATTATAGCTTGTGTCAAATTCTTTTACAGTCCATCCACCGTTGCCATCTGAAACCTCAACAAGAACGACTCCGTTTTTACTTACTCCGACAGATTTAAGTCCCCAGAAATCTCCTAACCCGGTACCTACTTCCATACAGTGTGTAGGAACAGAGATAGGATCTGAAATTCCACCCCATAATTCCATAAAGTTGTCTGTTTCATAAAGGTCGTTTGACAAACTCAACAGTTTATTCTTATTATGAGCAAGAGTTACAGTTGTGTTCCATTCAAAGTTTTTAGTTTTCACCGGAATAGCATTAACCATCACCTCGATACCTTTATTACTCATTTTCCCTACGTTAGCCATAGTTGAGCCATACATGTTAGGAGGAACAGGAACGTTATAACTATATAGAAGATCTGATGTTTTCTTGTCATAGACATCGACAGATCCGCCTAATCTACCGTCAAATACAGACCAGTCAAGACCGAGATTATATTCACGTGTTGTTTCCCACTTCAAATTAGGATTAGGATTCTGACTTACTTTAAGAGAAGGAACCCATTCTCCGGCTTCATTAAGATGATATCCGTATGCATCATAATCATATGCATTCAATGACATATATGAGCTTCCCGGAATAACACCTGTTTCACCGTATCCGGCTCTTATCTTAAGGTTGCTTAACCAGTCGATGCCCTGGAGTGCATCTTCATTACTTATTGTCCATCCAAGAGACGCTGATTTAAAAGTACCCCATTTATGATTGTTACCGAATTTAGAGGAACCCTCGCGGCGTATACTTGCCATCGCATTATACTTGTTATCATAAGTATAGCTTGCACGGCCGAAGAAACCGATCAGTGTATTATCATTTTTATAAGAACCCATGCTTGCAGTTTTTCCTTCATCTTTAAGATAACTACCCTGACCAAGATTATTATAAAGATATGACTCTGAGGAGAAGTTCCCGTTTCCGGCATTGAATCCGTCATTTACATTATACAGGTAACTGTATCCGACCAAAGCAGATATTCTATGCTTGTTGATTGTTTTCTCATATTTAGAAGTAAGCTCTAAATTATCACTTCTTCCTATACCTGTACTTTTTGAGGCCCATCCCTTACAATTTGCTATACTTTGAGAGTAATAGTTGCTCGTATAATATGTTTGCCCATTAGAAATACTCTCTTTTGTGGAAAGCATAAGATTTGTCTGCCATCCTTTAACCGGTTCAAAAGTGATATTCCCTGTAAGTCTTGTAAAGTTGGAACGTGTATCTCCGATCAATTCATTCTGTATCGCTACCGGATTATAATACTGGAAGCGGCTGAACTCTTCATAATATGATCCGTCAGCATTATAAATAGGTGAAGACGGATTGTGAATCAGAGCCTGGCGATATACATATGCATTATCATTATTAGTGTATTTATTTCTACTGTGAAGTAAATTCACATTGATTTTCAACATATCATTAAGGAAATACTGAGAGAAGTCTAGCTGAGCTTTCATGTTATTTCTGTCACTCTTTCTCATGATACCTTCTTCATCCGAATAAGTGATATTTGCAGAATATGTTGAGCTCTTTGTCCCTCCGCTTACTGTAAAAGAGTGGTTCTGTGTATAACCAGCTTTTCTTGTTACGGCTGCAAGCCAGTCTGTATCATAACCTTCATACGGATAAGTGGTATTTCCATATATTATATCCCTTGTATCCATAAAGTCGGCTGTTTTAGCCCAGTTTGAAAGTGATCCGTAACCATTATACGTGATTGTAGGTTTACTTTCTCTTCTTCCTGTTTTAGTGGTAATGATAATCACCCCATTAGCACCTCGTGTACCATAGATAGCGGCAGCAGATGCATCTTTAAGAACATCGATAGACTCAATATTTTCAGGAGCTACAGTCGTAAGGCTACCCTCAACTCCGTCTACAAGAACAAGTGGAGAAACATTACCTGTAATAGTTGTAATACCACGAAGCATAATGCTTGATGTCGCATTCGGGTCACCTGATGATTTTACAATTGAAA
>CAMTON010000148.1 GCA_947074105.1 uncultured Bacteroidales bacterium | reverse complement strand
AAGAAAGAAGCAGAACTTATGTTAATCATAAAGTTCTGCTTCTTTTTGTTTATAAAATCAATTTTTTCCTGCTCTTATATATAGGAATATAGCTGTTAAAAGTTATATTATCTCATTTAAGCGACATAGTTAATACAGATATTGTATTGACAACTTAGTTAAAACGTATATTATCTCATTTAAATAACATATTAGCTCTATTCATTCGACAACATCGATTTCCATATCACTATAGTAATTATTACTCTAACCCGGTTATTTATCCTGGATTAAAGAATACAAATAACTTATCTCCTCCTTCCACAAACTATCTTCAGGAGTTTCAAGAATTATAGGCATATTATCAAAACGGGAGTCATTCATAAAACGATAAAAGAAATCAGTTCCGATAAGCCCCTTTCCTATTGAGTCATGACGATCGACTTTCGAAGCCAGTTCTTTTTTTGAATCATTCAGGTGGATTGCCTTAAGATATTCAGCACCGACAATATTATCGAAATCACTGAAAGTCTTTTTATAACCATCTTCTGTTGCAAGATCATATCCTGCAGTGAAAGTATGACATGTATCAAGACATATTCCTACTCTTGATTTATCCTCTATCCTTTCAATAATATAAGCAAGATGTTCGAATTTATATCCAAGATTTGATCCCTGACCTGCTGTATTTTCTATCACAGCCATTACATCGGGAACCTTGCTTAAAGCTATATTTATTGATTCTGCAATAGTATTAAGACATGTTGTTTCATCAACTTCTTTCAAATGAGATCCAGGGTGGAAATTCAACATTTTAAGACCAAGTTGATGACATCTTGTCAATTCATCTATAAAAGCTTCACGCGATTTTAACAATCCGTCTTCTTTAGGACTTCCAAGATTGATAAGATAACTGTCGTGAGGTAAAACAAATTCTGGAAGAAAATTATATTTAATCATTTCCTCTTTAAATAACTTACAATCTTTCTCTGTCAGAGGCTTAGAAACCCAGCGTTTCTGATTTTTAGTAAAAAGAGCAAATGCCTTAGCTCCTATTTCGAAAGCTGCTTTCGGGGTATTAGCAACGCCACCATCTGCACTTACATGCGCTCCAATATATTTCATACTACCGTTTTTTTTATTTACCCACAAATATAAAATAGAAATCGCAAGTTAGTTTATAAAGAATTCTTTTATTAAGGAATTCAAAGGAATAATTGCATATATTTATCATCAGATAATTAAGTCAATTCTTATACAAATAAAATATTATGGATATTTTTCTGATAATCTTAGCTTTTATTGTAGCAATACTCGGAGTAACAGGATCCTTACTTCCTGTCCTGCCGGGACCACCTCTCAGCTTCGCTGCTATACTTCTTGCAAAACTAAGCAGTATGTCTGTATTATCCACAAAGCTCATATGGATAATGTTTTTTACAGCACTTGCTATAACTATATTTGATTTTATATCCCCCTCAATAATCACAAAGAAATTCGGGGGAAGTTCTCTAGCCGCGAAACTTTCACTTGTAGGAATGATAATAGGGACATTCTTCTTCCCTCCGTTCGGAATGATAATAGGTCCGTTTCTGGGAGCATTCATCGGGGAATTTATCTATAACAGAAAGGCTTCTAATGCGCTAAAGATTGCATTTCTTTCGTTTATCGCATTTTTAGTGAATACAGGAATAAAATTTTTCTATGCTCTGATTTCAATTTTTATAATAATAAAGGGATTAATAAGCTGACTTATTAATCCCTTTATTTATGTCGTAAAACGAACTTGTTTTATTGTTTTTATTCCAAATATATCCTCAAAGATATTTTCTGATTTCCCCGGATAAAACTTTTGTTTAATCTGTCAGCTTCTGTGTGACAACAACCACGCATCTTTGAAAGAGGTAGTTTCACGTAATGTCTCAAGATAATCAGTAGCTATATCTTTATCTTCAAAAGTCTTAATATAAAGTCTGAATCTATCTGACTTCTCAAGAATCGAAATATCTGAAATTCCTATTTCATTCAGTTTTCCGATATGCTTCATTGCTGCAGATCTATCAGGGAAACTGCCGATTATTACATAATATCTTTTCAATGGCTTTTTTACCGATTGCACTGCCGGCGCAATCTCGGTTATCTCTTCTGTCGGAGAAAATATCTCAACTTCTTCGACAAGTGAAGAATTATCATCACTTACAGCTTCAATATCTTCAGTTACAATATTGTCTGAAAAAACCTCACCCTTATATTTATAATAATTAAAATCAGAAGAAAACAGATCTGAGATTAATTGAGGATTTACAAGCGAAGCCTGATTCTGGGATTGATCAACATGATTGATCGAAGGCGAGAAAAGCAAGAATGAAATTATTAGAATAATGACATATGCAATTCTGTTGCTATTCCTGAAAAAAGATATTTTTTTGGATCTTACTTTTTCGGTATCAGTTACCTGATCTAATTTCTCTTTAGGTGTAAGTCTTGTCAGAGCAACAGGTAAAAACCCATATAAACTCAAATCAAAATTATGTCTTGATTCTGACTCTGTAAATTCCAGATTTCCTTCTTCATTTTTAGCCAAAGAACCGATAGATCCGAATTTCTCAGTCTCTCCTCTGCTTAATCTCTGTTTAATGGATATTATTTCCGTTGTAACAATATATTCGGCTTCTGAGTAAGAGATTTTCTTTTCATTCATCAGCGAATTTATCAATAAACCGTCGTTATAATTTAATGACTTATTGAATTGTACAGATTTAGCAGGCGGATTTATAACATCATTATCAGAAAGACATGCTTCCTGATAAGAAAGTAAAAAACCTCCTAAACCCGGGACACAAACACAATCGTGATTAGTCAACAGATATTCAATATGATGTATTAACAAATTCATATATATGCAAATATACGTATATATATATTAAAACAATAATCTGTAGCTATAATAATATCAGTTATTTACATTTTTTAATCCATGCATCTGTCAATTCCGGATCGACACCTAACTCCTGAGCTTTAAGGAAATCAGATAATGCTGATTTTTTATCATACTGTGCATATCTTATTCTTCCGCGGATCACTAAAGCCAAAGGGTCATCAGGACGGATAGTCAGTGATTTATTAATATCTTCAGCTGCTTTAGCCAGCTTTCCGTCAAGATAATAGATCTCACTTCTTTTAAGATACAACTCCGCATTATTTGGATTTGATTTTAAAACCTGAGAATACATATCAGCGGCAGTAGAATAATTTGCCACGTATTTTAACAAAGCAGCAATACCAAGTCTTCCTTTGGAACTAACCGGATTGTTTATTACTATTCTTTCAAAATCAAGACGTGCGGCAAGAGTATCATTCTGTTCAAGTCTTATAAGACCTCTTCTATATAATGCTTCTTCGTCATCTTCCTCAAGATAAAGGATAGTTGTATAATCTTCATATGCCTTATCCCAATTCTGCATTTCTGAGTATAATGATGCACGGTTTTGAAGAAGAGTTATCGACTTTGGCGCCAGCATCAGAGCAGACGAATATGAAATTATAGCATCATCATATTTTAAAAGATTACGCTGAACGGTTCCGAGATTGGATAAAAGGATATAATTATTAGGATTTGCAGGCTCCAGCCTCATTGCTTTCTTCAGATATGTTTCAGCATCTTCATAAGATTTATCTTCCAGTGCAACATAAGAACTGTCGACATAAGTAAAATAATCTTCAGCTAAAAGTGAAGAAAAAGGGATAAACAAAAGTAAAAGAAGTTTTATAGTTCGCATTTTTTATTTCAAAATTATCAAATAATACTATTCATCAATCTTTTTTTACATGGATTAATTCTATTTATGTCTAATAAACTATTTGAAAATATTAATTTTGCGCTCGGTAAATAAAAAATAATCAAACAAACAAATTATGCTTTTTAAGAACTTATTGACTGTAGAAGTTTCTGACACAACGAAAATTGCAGAAGATATTGAGGAGAAAGTTGCTTCTGTATCAAAACTTGCATCTGCTGTATCAAAATACTCTACAGATGAAATTATTACTCTTTTAATTGAAAATCTTGCAAAATTAGGATTAAAGATAGCTTTAGCTATAGCGATATTTGTAATAGGAAAATGGATAGTAAAGAAAATTGACTTTTTACTTTCCAAAATAATGGAAAAAAGAAAAGTAGAGGTATCTCTTAGAACTTTCACTAAAAGTTTCGTAAGAATCGCTCTTAATCTTTTGATAATAGTATTTATTATCGGTGTATTAGGAATTGACACAACTTCATTTGTCGCTCTGTTTGCTTCTGCCGGTGTTGCTATCGGTATGGCACTAAGCGGAACTTTACAGAACTTCGCAGGTGGTGTTATGATTCTTCTTTTCAAACCATATAAAGTTGGAGATTTCATTGAAGCTCAGGGATATATGGGTATCGTGAAAGAAATTCAGATTATTAACACAATAATAAACACTCCGGACAATAAGATTATCATTATTCCAAACGGTGGTCTTTCAACAGGAATAGTAAATAATTTTTCAAAAGAAACGATAAGACGAGTAGACTGGACTTTCGGTATTTCTTACGGAAATGATTACGATGTAGCTAAAGCGACAATCAACCGTATCCTTGAAAGCGATTCAAGAATCCTTAAAGATCCACAGTCATTTATTGCTCTTCACAGCTTAGGCGACAGCTCTGTAAATATTGTAGTAAGAGCATGGGTAAAACAGGAAAATTACTGGGATGTATATTTCCATATAAACGAAATCGTATATAAAGAATTACCTAAAAACAATCTTTCGTTCCCTTTCCCTCAAATGGATGTACATCTGTTTGAAACAAAATAAGATTACAGGCTGATGACTACAATATTGGTTAATAACTCTTATACCCAAAGGATTAAATAAAAAAAATGACTATAAAAAAGGATGTACCCGATAAATTTCGCGGTACATCCTTTCTTTTTTGTGAGTCCCTTAAGCTGTTCGTTTGTCTCCCGGCTAAAGGACGCCTGTATGCCGGCTAATGATTGGTAAGACACCGGCCGGTGATCAATCTCATCCTTTCCGGTGACAGCAAAGCATGCAGGACTTTTTTCAATAACCTCTTTCTTTTAAAGAAAGACTAATCATCAAACAATATTATCATCATTCTGATTTGAATCTTTTGCCGAAGAAGAATCTGAATTAGAAGTTCCGTTTTCTTCAGCCTGTTTTTCAGCTGCTTTTTCTGCAAATCCTTTCTTTATCCTACTCCATTTTGGTTTCTGCAAAACATTTTCCTCTATTCTCTGCATTAACTCAAAGAAATTAGGAACAAACAGAGTACCGAATATTCCGTTAACAGCCATACCAAATACTACTGCCACACCTAATGAGATTCTGCTCTGAGCACCGGCACCTGTAGCAAACATAAGAGGCATCACACCTAATACGAAGGCCATAGATGTCATAAGAATCGGGCGAAGACGAATATTCCCTGCATCAAGAGCAGATTCTCTGATTGACATTCCGGTAAATCGGTTATCTCGTGCGAATGCTACAATCAAAATTGAGTTTTTGGCAGACAAAGCTATAAGAAGAATTAAACCGATCTGAGAATAAATACTTATCGGCAAACCCCAAACCAGGCAACCTATTGTGATACCTAAAACAGCAAAACCAACACTTAGAATTACGGCAAATGGGCTTGTCCATGATTCATACTGAGCAGCTAAGACAAGAACGATCATAAAGAAAGCCAGAACAAATACTACCAGCATTGAACTTCCTGACTGCATTTCCTGAAGTGCCGTTCCGGTCCATTGATAGCCAAAATTATTCCCTAATACTTTATTTACAAGCTTTTCCGTTTGTATTATTGCAGTTCCCGAACTTGATCCGCTTGCAACATCTATATTAATTTCTGCTGATGAATAAAGATTATATCTACTTATCGTCGCAGGATTTGTCTGATATTCAAATTCTACAAATGAAGAAAAAGGAACTATATTTCCGTTTGAATTCTGGATACCTATACGTTTTACATCATCAATAGTAGATCT
>CAMTON010000147.1 GCA_947074105.1 uncultured Bacteroidales bacterium | reverse complement strand
AAAGACAGAAAATGAAAAGAAAAAATCTTGTTGTATATAATTTTTTCATAATTCCAATTTGTAATAAGTGATGTGTATTTTCTTTTTTCCGGATCGGTCATTAACTGAACTTACACGGTCCGCAATCAGAATATATGTGTATATATGTATGTTTTTAGAATTTGAGTCACAGGAGAATCAAATTAAAACTCCCGTGACTCTTATTCTGTTTTATTTTTTATTCTGCAGACTCTTCTTCAGGTGCTGCCGTTACATCATATGTAAGATTGAAAATTGCTTTACCTCCGTTACATGTGATAATGACTTTTGTATTTACAGTCTGTCCTTCCGTGCTGCAGTTGCCGGGATGGTTACCGCCGTACAGATAAAGAGATGTTTCATTTCCTCCAAGACTGCACCAGATAATACCGTCACCCCATCCGCTTGCCTGACCGGCTGCATCAATCCAGTAACCCGGTACGTCAGCTGTATAAGAAGGATCTTCTTCTGTTTCTTCATTCAGATATATCTTAAGATCACCACTCATTTTAGCAGAGTAAATCTCATATGTCGTCATCTTGAATGCATCACGCAATGCGTCTTTTACATCAAACTGTATGCTTCCGTAATAATCGTCATATGCTTTTTCTACCGTAATATCTGTTTCAAGTGTTGTAGGATCTCCTGCAGGTTTTTCTTCAGGATCCTGATAAGCAAGAACATTAACAGTGATTTTCAGCATCTCAATCTTATTGTTTGCCATAAATGCATACTGAATAGTAACCTGTGTTCCGGCTGTCATTGCAGCAGGGAACTGACCAAGACCGATACAATCAGCGTCAAACTCAAGACTTTCATCTCCGTATGAAGTATATACACTTGAGTTGCTGCCCCAAGGAGCTACAAAACCATCCATATCATACCAGAAACCATTGTAAGTCACAGCTTCCTGATCATAGCTTCCGTCAGATTTCACTCCAAGGAATGTCACTTCATCCATTGAACTTATGCCCAGATCACTAAGAACTTTCGCAAGATCGAATTTCACAGGTACCTGCTCATAATTATTATTAGGCAATACGTCAACACTTATTTCCTGAGTTCCTACAACTGTAGCGCTGATGTCTTCAAGACCGATAGCGTTTACAGTTATAATCACTGCAGCTCGTCTGTCGTTACATCTTAAAGCTTCGATAAACTTAATTTGCTGACCTGCTACAAGATGACCCGGGAACTGACCTACAGCGAATCCGTTTGATTCTGAATCAAATTCAGCAAATACCATTGCATCTGCACCCCATGATACAACATCTCCGTCTTTATTCCACCAGTGTCCCCATGGAGAATTGGTGTTTGCAGATGTTCCGTTATCTCTTCTTGTAGTCCATTCGATAGCGAATCCTTTTACATCAGCTCCGCCTGTTCCGTCAATACCGTTAAGAAGATCTTCTACAGAAACATCAAACAGTTCCGCAATCTTATCAGTCTCGATTTCCACAAATGTTCCGTCATAAAGATTTGAACTGATTGTGATATCAGCAGTATACTCAAGGATAAGGTCTGCATTAATCTGATTTTTCTGAGCTTCAAGAATTGAATCCTGACGAGCCATTTCTTTCAGTTCATCATCCGTTAGAATATGTTCTTTGGAGAAATTTTCATTATCTCCGCAGCTTGCCATCATTGCGAGCATAAATGCGCAAGCCGGTATATATTTGAATATCTTTTTCATTTTCTTTGAGTTTTAATGTGAACCGTGATTAGTTACTGTAACCTTCATTCTGAACAAGAGAAATGTTAGAATTCATGAAGTCAAGAGGTATAGGGAAATAATCCCAGTGTGTCTGAGTAGTGGCATCTTTACAGAACCATGATTTACCGTTGAACACGTTTCTTCCGTCTGACATTTTGAATCTGATAAGGTCCTGGCGACGGTGGTGTTCTCCTACGAATTCCCATGCAAGATCATCAAGAAGACCTCCCAGAATTATATCATCGCCACCTTCAAAAGTAGAGATATAAGAACCGCGATCCCAGTTTGCATAACCTTCACAAGTATATTCTCTGTGTCCGTATTCATAACAGCTTCCACCTTTAAGCTGAGCTACAGTTCTTGTTGCATCTGTAGTATCACCGAAATTACGGCGTCTTACTTCTGTTACAAGATCAGCAGCAACCTGTTCGTTTCTGCCAAGTCTCAAAAGACATTCTGCTTTTATGAACATAGCATCTGCAAGACGGAAATAAGCTACATCATTACCATAAGTACCTGCGTCACCTCCTACGATTTCACTTTTTACGAAACGATAGCCTTCCTGCTGATAAGCACCCGGATTATCGATTGAATGAACTTCATAAGAATAAGTCAGAACACCTGTACCCGACCAGTCGTCAGAAGAGAAAGCAATAGGATCACCTGCCTGTGGAGTATAAGTTCCGTCAGAGTTTTTAATCGCCTGTCTCTGTACTCCTCCTGTCCATGTATCAGTGAAACGTTTGTCATTTTCATGATATGTATCAAGGAACTGAGGTACTGCACAACTTCCGTTCCATGGAGCTCCGTCATAACCGTAAGCTGCTGCACCGGCTCCTACAAGCGCTTTATTTACAAGATAGTTGTGAGAGGCGAATTTCTTATCAAGAGGAATTGCGAATATAACTTCCGGAGAACCTGAAATATCATCTTTGAAATTATCAAGGTAATTTTCTGCCAGAGCGTATCCTCCGTTGTTAATCACTTCGTCAACTTCAGTAAGAGCTTTTTCATAATAATCGTTTACATCAGTTTTGAAATAAACATTATAATTCAGATAAAGCTTAGCCAATATCATATTAGCTCCGTAACGATTCGGTTTGCCATGGATTTTAGAAGTTCCCAAATCCTCTTTTATAGCTTCCAGCTCCTCTACACAGAAGTCGAATAAAGTCTTAGGATCAACCTGCTGTGGAAGATGTCCTTCCGCTACTTCCTGTGTCGTTTCAAGAGGCACATTACGGAAAGCATCAAGAAGAATATAGTAGTTCAATGCTCTCAGATATCTCATCTCTGCCTGAGCTTTTCCGGACTGTGGAAGAATGTCAAGACATTTATTTGTATAACTTATACCTACATAAGCATAATACCATAGTCCCCAAAGGTGTCCCTGAGATGTATTCCATGTATGTTTATGCATCGGAATATAAAGGTCACCCCATCCCACACCGATACGTTTAGGTGTCATATAAAGGTCACCGCATTCATCCATTACATCAAAATATCCGTTCCAGCCCCAGTAAAGGAATCGGAGATTCGCATAAGCCTCACCCATCATAGAGCCTAAAACATCCTCATCGGTAAGGTCTATTGACTCATCGGTAAGCTGATCATAAACGGTTTCTGTAAGGTCGGTACACGATGTCATTGACATAAGTGAACCAACAGCAATACTATATAATATGTTTTTATACTGTTTCATAGTGTCGTAATGTTAGAAGTTAATGTTAAGACCTAAAGAGAAAGATCTTGTTGTAGGATATTTATCGCGATTATCAACACCCGGTGTAAGGAAGTAATTTGAAACTTCCGGGTCAAGTCCTGAATATCCTGTGATACAGAATAAGTTCTGACCTGAAACATACATTCTTAAACTGTTACAGTATTTAGTAGCATTTCCTTTTAAATTAAATGTATAGCCAAGAGTCGCGTTTGTCAGCTTAAGGAAATCACCGTTTTCAAGATGATCGCTCCAGAAGCCCTGAGCCATAGAATTTGATAGCTGTACCTGCATCTGCTGTCCTGTAGCAGGATCAATTACAGGGTTCAGGTTATTATCAACTGCACCGTGCCATTTTGCCGCAGATTTAAGTTTATTATATGCGATAGAATTGTTTTCATAGAAACATCTCTGAACATTAAGAATCTTAAATCCGAACTGTCCTGTAAACTGAAGGTTAAGGTCAAAGTTCTTATATCTGAATGTATTGTTCCATCCCGCTACAACTTTAGGAAGACCGTTACCTAAACGCTGGCGGTTTTCTTTTTCATTATAGCTTGTATCAAACTCCTTAACTTCCCATCCACCGTTTCCGTCAGATACTTCAACAAGGACAACTCCGTTTTTACTTACGCCTACTGATTTAAGCCCCCAGAAGTCACCAAGACCTGTACCAACTTCCATACAGTGTGTCGGAACAGAAATAGGATCAGAGATACCACCCCATAACTCCATGAAGTTTTCTGTTTCATATAGGTCATTAGACAGACTTAACAGTTTGTTTTTATTATGAGCAAGTGTTACAGTTGTGTTCCATTCAAAGTTTTTAGTTTTCACAGGAATAGCATTAACCATCACCTCGATACCTTTATTACTCATTTTCCCTACGTTAGCCATAGTTGAGCCATACATGTTAGGAGGAACAGGAACGTTATAGCTGTATAGAAGGTCTGATGTCTTTTTGTCATATACATCGATAGCACCTCCAAGTCTTCCGTTAAATACAGACCAGTCAAGACCGATATTATATTCACGTGTTGTTTCCCATTTTAAATTTGGATTAGGATTCTGGCTTACCATCAGAGAAGGTGTCCATTGTCCGCTCTCATCAAGATGGTATCCGTAAGAATCATAATTATATGCATTCAATGACATATATGAGCTTCCGGGAATAACTCCTGTTTCACCATAACCGGCTCTTAGTTTAAGATTGCTTAACCAGTCTATACCCTGAAGAGCATCCTCATTACTGATTGTCCATCCAAGAGAAGCTGATTTAAATGTACCCCATTTATGATTATTCCCGAATTTCGAAGAACCTTCACGACGGATACTTGCCATTGCATTATATTTATTATCATATGTATAGCTTGCACGTCCGAAGAAACCAATCAGAGTATCGTCATTTTTATATGATCCCATACTTGCCGTCTTACCTTCATCTTTAAGGTAACTACCCTGAGCAAGATTATTATACAGATATGACTCTGAAGAGAAGTTTCCGTTACCGGCACTGAAACCGTCATTTACATTATACAGGTAACTGTAACCTACCAACGCAGAAATTCTGTGTTTCTTGATAGTCTTTTCATATTTGGAAGTAAGCTCTAAATTATCACTTCTGCCTATGCCTGTACTTTTTGAAGCCCAACCTTTACAGTTTGCAATATTCTGAGAATAATAATCACTTGTATAATATGTCTGACCGTTTGAAATGTTCTCTTTTGTAGAAAGCATCAGGTTAGTCTGCCATCCTTTAACAGGTTCAAAAGTGATATTCCCTGTCAGTCTTGTAAAGTTTGAACGTGTATCACCGATAAGTTCATTCTGTATAGCTACAGGATTATAATACTGGAAACGGCTGAATTCTTCATAATAAGTTCCGTCAGTATTATAAATAGGAGAAGACGGATTATGAATCAGAGCCTGACGATATACGTATGAATTATCATTATTAGTGTATTTATTTCGGCTATGAAGTAAATTCACATTGATTTTCAACATATCATTAAGAAAATACTGAGAGAAATCCAGCTGAGCTTTCATATTGTTACGGTCACTTTTTCTCATGATACCTTCTTCATCCGAATAAGTGATATTTGCAGAATAAGTTGAGCTCTTTGTTCCACCACTTACAGTAAGAGAGTGATTCTGAGTATATCCTGCTTTTCTTGTCACCGCAGAAAGCCAGTCTGTTTCATATCCTTCATAAGGATAATCAGTAAGGCCATAGATGACATCATGTGTATCCATGAAGTCTGCTGTCTTATACCAGTTGGAAAGAGATCCGTAGCCATTATATGTAATAGTAGGTTTACTTTCTCTTCTACCTGTCTTCGTTGTGATAATGATCACACCGTTTGCACCTCGTGTACCATAGATAGCAGCAGCAGATGCATCTTTAAGAACGTCAATAGACTCAATATTTTCAGGAGCTACTGTTGTAAGACTTCCCTCCACTCCGTCAACAAGAACAAGAGGAGATACATTACCATTAAGTGTAGTTACACCGCGAAGCATAATGCTTGATGTCGCATTCGGGTCACCTGATGATTTTACAATTGAAA
>CAMTON010000146.1 GCA_947074105.1 uncultured Bacteroidales bacterium | reverse complement strand
ATTCCCGGAGCTTATATTAAACTCCGGGAATGCTTCAATCCAATTATAACAACTATCAATCAATAACCCTGTAAACCATCGGCGAAACCACCATAAGCAGGCTTACGGATATAATCTTCTGTCCATAGTCCGATAGGTTCACCTTTTCTCCAGAATGAATTTTCAGGACTGTCGGTTGGTGCCCACTGAGTGATACCGTATCGTTGTGACGCCGGAATTATCTCAAAATATTTTCTTACGATAAACTCATAGAATCCCGCCATCTGCATATGCTGTTCGAACGTGACATTCACTGTCTTCAGAGATGTTCCGCTCTGGTCTACAATACCCATATCCAGTTCCGAAATCTTTATAAGTTTACCTGTCTCTTTTAATAACTCAAGCATACCTACCACATTCTTTTCATTTTCCGCCTGTTTTTCAGTATCAAGATAATAGTTGACGTGCATCTGTGAACCTATTCCGTCAATTACTGTTTCTCCGTCTGATTCCCAGAAGCGTATCATCTCAATAAGACCTTTACATTTATTGTTATCTGTTCCTTCAAGACCATATTCATTGATAAACAGCAACATATTATCAGGTCCGTAAAGACGGGCAAATCTTACAGCATCACGAGCATATTCTTTGCCAAGATAATCCTGCCAGTAAAAATTATCAGGATCATCTTTTCCGATTCCTGTCTTTAACTGATATTGGTCGGGCCAGTCAGACATCGGTTCATTAACAACATCCCACACTTTAACATATCCGTCACATGCGTCAAGCATACCTTTTATCCATATTTCAAGAGCATCTGTAAGTATTTCTTTTTTCTCTTCGTCGGAAAGAGATACGGAATTTCCGCTCTTTTCATAATAGATTGCAATATCATCAATCCATATAGAACCAGGATAATCACCATAACTGAACAGGAAGCGTTTTGCGTTATCTCCGCCAGCCGTGACTTTCATTGTTAATTCCTGCCAGTCGGTTGTAACGTTTATATTACTGAAATCCCCTGCACTGCTGTAATCGTCCGGATTCTGGAAACCGGAACGTAATATTCCGGACTGTGTCCCTTTCACTTTTAAAGAAAGATAATACACCTCTCCGTTTATCAGCGGCTCTGAAAAATCATAAGCAATCTGAGCTGACCAGAAAGTCGTTTCGGAAGGATTTGTAATTTTAAGACAGTTGCTTCCTTCGTAACCTTCACCTGTTGCATGTTCATTTGAGGAGCCATTGCCCCATCCTCCCCAATCGTCTGTTCCGGATTCAAAATCATGATTTATCACATATTCATTAGTTGTTATCACTCCGGTGTTATTCTGACCATCGTCATATATCTCAAGGCTTATATTATCGAAATAATAAGTCGTTGCGGTATTTGCAAGATTAAAAGCAAAAGACAAAGCTCCGGCCTGATCTGAAGATGCAGTGAAGTCTTTCGAGAATGTTTTCCATTCCGTTGTAGCGGAAACCGAACCGAGCATATCCCAGTGCTTATACTCCTGCGGCTTTATATGCGCCTGACTTCCGAATGAACAAGCGTCGTCTGCTTTTATATCCATCTTAAAACGATATTGTTTTCCCTGTTCAAGAGCGGGCTCAAATGCAATAAAAAACTGTGTATCCCAATCATTAGCTCCGACAGAAGTGCAGACAACTTTTAAAGCGCGTCCCGTACCATCAGCCCCGGGAGTTATGAAATCCCAGTCCGAACCTGCTATTGTCGCAGTAGATACGAAAGCCGATAAATCGGAACCTTCGCAATCTCCGTTAGCTATTATTTCCTGCCATGACGGTTCTGTAGGCTCTCCTGAGACAACCCGGTCTGCTATAAGATTATTCAGATAGGTATTATTCTGCTGGGAATGCCAGCATAATGTATGACCGTAAATCGTAATACCCGCATTTCTTGCAGTCTCAACAAATTTGGTTACCGTTCCGAAATTCATTGTTCCGTCATCTCCTACCACCGAACTGTATTTCTGAGCATTTCCTGCCGTAACTTCATCGAAGTTTTCGCAGGCTACACTATATACAAGTCCTTCTTTAAGAAAGTCGCTTACGGTAATGCCCTGTCCCAGCTTAAAGCCGGGACTTGCATTACGGTCGACATAATTTTTCAATGCTTCATATTTATTCAGATACTGATACTGTGCAATATCCTGTGGCATATCGACATTGAATTCGGCAATATTCTCATCCGCACATGAAAAAAATATCATTGTGGAAGCTATAACCGGAATCAATTTATCATTGTTTCTCATAGTACTTTAATTTTGATGATTTATTCTACATAAGAGGGAGAAAACACTTCTGAAGATATTCCGCGGTTTCTTGCCACAAGAGTATCTTTTGTTTCATACTGCATATAGTTGAAATCAATCTTATAATCAAGATATAAAGCATCGCGGTCTTTATTACCCCATGCTTTTCTCTCTCCGTTTTTCACAAACTTTCCTGAACCTGATGCCTTAAATTCATCTGTAGCGGAAGTAATCGTACATTTACCTTTATCGTCGAAAGAAAGAAGAAGTTCACATGTAAGTTCCTTAAGATTTAAAACACCGTCTTCATTGACAAGAATCTCTGTCGTTACAGGGAAAACCAGTGTCTTAAGAGATTTTGTATATGTCTTACATACTTCATCATATTCCACATAACCGCTGTTTCTTGTAACCGTAGAAACATCATTATCTTTTGTCATCTTATCTACTCCCCTTCTCAGATAGTAACCGTCCCATTCGTTTATATATTTCACACAGTAAAGTACATAATCCTTAGGCTTTACGTTCCATCCGGAAGGATCAGATCTGTGAGGATCCGAACCCTCAATAAGAGGCGTACCTGCTATTATACGGTCTGCTCCCGAAACGTAAGTCATTTTTACCGGAATGACATAAGTATTGGTAAGAGCATCAGGATCGGCGAAATATTCATCAGTAAACTTAATCTCCACTCCGTCTGACAATACTTTGTTAAGCGTTATATATTCATTCGCTATACTGTAGTATTCTGCAGGCATAGCTTTAACGGGGCTTCCGTCTTCAAAAAACAGTTTATCACAAAGACTGTTATCAGCTGCGATATCTATTCTGATGTTATTCTTATTCTCATACACTCCCCCCATTGTAGCATAGATCTTACATTTATGTGCATTATCAAGAGATGTATCATAGGTATCCTCTCCCATTACAAGTGTTCTTACCGGATACTGATAAGCAAAATAAACAGAGCTTCCACCTTCATAGTTGTCAAACTCAAAATTCTGATTCTGACATGAAGTGAAGCATGTAGCTGCCACTCCGGCCGATAAAAGATATATATAATTTAATAGTTTCATAATGTTGTTGTTTTAGATTGAAAATTATTTACCATCCTCTGTTCTGAATCAGATTACTCCATTTCTGCGTTTCGCTATAAGGAACCGGCCCGTATATCATATAGTCTTTATAATTTCTGACTTCTACTGAAGGAAGTTCCGTATATTCCATATCTCCATCCGGATTACGGTCTATCAGGACACCTTTAGCACTCTCGTTAAGGTCAAGATTCCAACGACGAATATCCCAGAAGCGGAAGTTTTCGAAACAAAGTTCAAGACGACGTTCATTTCGTATAAGATTTCGCATAAGTTCTTTGCTGCCTTTTACTGATTCCAGATACTCATCTCCGTTTTCAAGACCTATGCCGGCACGCTGTCTGATCGCTTTTATGACATCGTAAGCAGAATAACCGTTATTTCCCGTTCCTGTAGGTCCCCATGCTTCATTTGCTGCTTCTGCATAAATAAGAAATAGTTCCGTAAATCTTATCCTTGCAGTATAATGGATAGCTGTAGTATTGGAATTTGAATTCGGATTACATTGTTTACGCGTAAGTTTTCTAAGATAATAACCGGTACGTGTTGAAAGTCCGCTTTCTTTATTGGTAACATCTGTAGTTGTTCCGTAACTACCCGTAATGATTTCAGAATCACCGGGACCCTGAGCCGAACCGTTGTAAACAATATAATGAGACAGACGCGGATCACGGTCAACATAAGGGTTATTTACGTCATACATCGCTTTTTCAGAAGATATAGGATAACCATTCAGCATAGGAAAAGCATCTACAAGATTCTGAGTCGGATTCACACGCCCTTTTCCGTAAAGCGATGGAGGAAAATTCTCTGTTTCGATATCATTGTCATTAATTGTGCTTCCGCGCCATATTATCTCTGCCGGACTTCCTCCGGTTCCGTAATTTGTTACATTATCGGCATTCACATACCATATTCCGCCTTGAGGATCAAGACCTGCTACTCCTCCGATCTGATTAAGAACATCTGCCGCATAACCGGCTGCAGTTTCCCATTTCACCCCTGATTCTTCAAACGCAGGACTGGCTGCCATAATAGCGGTCTGCGCTTTTATCACCGCAGCAATACGACCGTTCATAAGACCTCTGAAACTTTCCCCGCAGACACGATTATAATCACTGGCATTAGAAACACCAAGTTCCGCATAACGGGAAGGTATCTCTCCGTTTGTGAATGTCTTATATTCCAAAGGAAGAAGACGTATTGCTTCATCCGCATCATTCATTATACTGGCAACACATTCTTCATAAGTACCGCGGAAGTGATTAAAATCCGATCCGAAATTTTCAGATTCTGTAATTATCGGAATTCCAAGAAGTGAACCGTCAGATGTTTTCCCGCCGTGAGCTCTCAGAAGATGATACATATGAAGAGCCCTGAGTCCGTATGCCTCACCTTTCAGACGGTCGTTGAACATCACATCAAACTTTTCCTCTTTCGACCATTCCACTTTATCCACATTCTCAAGGAAAAGATTGATATATTGTATAGCGTTATATCTTCCCTGCCATTGAGACATCGGATCATTATCCGCTGCCCAGGCTCCTGTCGCCATTTTCAGATAACTGTTGCTTATATCATTCGATACCGCATCATCTGTAGCAACATCACTCTCCGGTGATGACTGATAAGGAAGAAGGATATAGGCATTGGCCAGAAAACCCTGAGCATATCCCGGCTCATCATACATCGCCTCTTCATCACGATTGTTTTCAAGAGCCGGCTCAAACAAATCATCACACGCAGCCAGAATCGGAAGAAATGCTAAGATTTTAAATATATTTTTCATATGATTATTTCTGTTATATGATTAATAAATCAGAATGTCGCCTGTATTCCGACATTATAGAATCTCGTCTGAGGTGCAGATTTTACACTCATCTCAAGGATTTCCCTTTCTTTAGAGATTGTAAGAAGATTTGAGCCGCTTACATATGCTGATAGACCGCTTATAAATGAATTTTTCAACAGTTTCTCTGAAAAGTCATAAGTGATCTGAACTTTTGCAAGACGGAAAGCATCCGTTTTATACATCCAGAAATCTGACGACTGGAAATTGTTTGAACCGCTTTCCGTTGTAAGACGCGGATATGTTGCAGTTTCTTTTGTCTCTTCAGTCCATCTGTTCCTTACTACCGCCGAATATTTCTTATCTCCCGAAACCCAGAAATAATCACTGTCTTTCATCGCATGACCACCGAAATTTCCTGTCCCCAACACAAAGAATGTTAGTCCTTTGTATTTTGCAGTAAGATTAACACCAAGAGTAAGAGGCGCACCATACCAACCACCTTTTCCGAGATACACCTGATCCTTACCGTCGATAATGCCGTCACCGTTCTGGTCAATATATTTTATATCTCCCGGTTTTACGGTTCCACCGAATTTCTGTTCCGGAGAGTTGTCAATATCTTCCTGGCTTTGAAAAAATCCGTCTGCTCTTAATCCCCATATTCCGTCAAGAGGTTTTCCTTCGCGATACTGATAATCATCCGCATAATTCTCACTTCGTTTTGTAGCTTCGGTATCATAATAAGTTCCGCATATTCCTAGAGAGAATTCGGCATTTGAAGTTTTCTTATTGAAATTTACGCTGAAGTCAATCCCTTTGCGCAGATCATTGTCAAAATTGATTGTCGGAAGAAACGATGCATCAGGGAAATAGGTAAAGA
>CAMTON010000145.1 GCA_947074105.1 uncultured Bacteroidales bacterium | reverse complement strand
ATCTTTCGGATCATAAGGCAGATACTTAATATCGACACCCGAAGATGACTTGGTATCGTTAGAATATTGAACATTAGGGACTTCAACGACTGTCGACTCTAAAGTCCTGCAAATAAGCTCTCCATCAAAATAGACTTCCGCATAATAACCGGAATCAACGGGAACATCAATAAAATTGGATGGTTTGATATTTTCGTAGTCGGCGACTACATACGGTATGAAATTATCTTTTTCTTCTTCAGTTGTCAGATCGACATCCTGATTTTCACAAGAAGATAACGCAAGAGCCATAAAAGCTCCTGAAACGAAGTAAAGTAGTTTGGTTTTCATAATTAAAGTTTATTATAGTGGTTAGGTATATTATCCGACCGTTTATAATCAACTCATGCTATTTCATCTTCACGTTGCATAAAGATAAAAACTCTTTATTAAGCATAATTTTTATTTATTTATAATTATAGAATTTAACTTGTTGAGGATAAGAGTGTTAATTCCGGTAAGAAGGATATAAAAATAAGCATTGCCCTACCCGGTTTGAACCAACTGCTCTTTCTGATTCTGAGTCAAAGATTTAGTATTTTTCATGCAATTAATTCCAATTTACATTTACTACAATAGCACAATAACTACTACAACTCATCAATATGAAATAACAACTGCATAATCAACAATAAACTCATTAGCCTTACATCACCCTTGAATTTAACATGTCGGGATATTGCAGCATAATCCATCTTTTTTCTTCTATATTTATTTAGTTTTTAGGTTTTTGAAACATATTCTGACATTTACTGAAATAATTGATAAATTTGCAAAATATATAAGCCTGATTTAAATACCAAACCCTATTTGCCATTACCGCAGATAGGGTTTGCTTATTATAATGTATGAATTTTTATTA
Source organism: uncultured Bacteroidales bacterium (assembly GCA_947074105.1). GTDB lineage: Bacteria > Bacteroidota > Bacteroidia > Bacteroidales > JAUNSR01 > JAUNSR01. Next base: position 5,171 of record CAMTON010000145.1, on the reverse strand, counting down.
TAAACAATTATTTATATATCACAATGAAGAAATCATCAACTAAAGAACATTGTATAACAGATGCACGTTCTCTCGGCCGTCCAAGAATGCTTTTGTTAGGCCTTCAACACATGTTTGCAATGTTTGGCGCTACAGTTTTGGTTCCGGCCATTACGGGACTCTCCGTTTCGGCCACTTTGCTTTTTGCGGGTTTTGGTACACTTTTATTTCATGTATTGACAAAATATAAAGTTCCGGCTTTCTTAGGATCATCTTTTGCCTTCCTGGGCGGTTATGGCACTGTTGTAGTACTGGGTAAGGAGTATGGTTTGTCTCAGGCAGAATCTTTACCTTACGCATGTATCGGTGTGTTTTTTGCCGGCCTGGTTTACTTTTTGGTTGCTGCTCTCATCAAGATGTATGGCACAAAGAAAGTAATGAAGTACTTCCCACCTATCGTTACGGGCCCCATCATTATCAGTATCGGGTTAACACTTTCCGGAACGGCTATCTCCAGTTGTCAGGATAATTGGCTTATAGCTGTATTGGCAATTGTTATTGTAATAGTGTCTAATATCTGGGGTAAAGGAATGATTAAAATTATCCCCATTCTTTTAGGTGTCATCGGTTCCTATCTGTTTGCCGCAATACTTGGCAAGGTGGATTTTACCTCGGTTCACGCTGCATCATGGGTGGGTTTACCTTTCCGGGAACAGGAAACCATCTGGCCAATAATTCAGAACCCTAACTATAGCTTAATTATCGCATCAATCCTCACTATTATGCCCATCGCTTTGGCAACTATCGTAGAGCATATCGGTGATATGTGTGCCATATCCTCAACGGTTGGCAAAAACTTTTTAACAGAGCCCGGACTGCATCGCACCTTGATGGGCGACGGAATTGCAACAGCTTTTGCTTCATTATTCGGCGCACCGGCCAACACAACTTATGGAGAGAATACAGGGGTGCTCAACCTTACCCGCGTATTCGACACACGTGTGATTCGTATAGCTGCTGTTTTTGCCATTATTTTCTCTTTCAGTCCTAAGTTTGCAGCCCTGGTCAGCGCAATGCCGGTTGCCACTATGGGAGGTGTTTCACTTGTCCTATACGGTATGATTTCGGCTGTTGGAGTTCGTAATGTAGTTGAAAATCAGGTCGACTTCTCAAAATCACGTAATGTCATTATAGCCGCACTTATTATGGTTTTAGCTATCGGAATACAATATGGTACGGAAACCTCATCTATATCTATCGGTTTTACTCACCTTTCAGGACTGGCCGTGGCTGCCATTGTCGGAGTTGGATTGAATGCTGTTTTGCCCGGCAAGGATTACGAATTCGGCATTAATGAGAAAGGTGATACTTCGATGAATCTTGAATTATAAAATATCATTCATTAAATATTATACAAAATGAAAAAAAACGTACTTTTTATTATCTCTTTCTTAGCTATAGCATTTACTGTACAAGCTCAGAACATTCAGTTTCACTATGATTTCGGGCGACAGCTATATAATGATTTAGACGGGGATGCTGCCGATCGTGCTCCGATGACTACTACCGTTGAAATGTTTAAACCCGATAAATGGGGTAGCACATACTTTTTTGTAGATATGGACTACAATAAAAAAGTGGTGGGTGCCTATTGGGAAATCTCCCGTGAATTTAATTTCTGGCAAAAATCAAAGTTCAATTGGTTATCTGTCCATGTGGAGTTTGATGGCGGACTAAACAGCAAAGTCAGTTCATTTAATAATGCCTGGTTGTTGGGGCCAACCTATTCAGGGCATAGCAAAGATTACAGCAAAACATGGTCGCTAAGTGTAATGTATAAATATATACCGCGTACGGTAGATACTGAGAATAAAAAACAGGAACAAAACTTCCAGATCACCGGTGTATGGGGCATTCAGTTTGCACAGGGTTGGTGTACTTTCTCCGGTTTCGTTGATTTTTGGCGTGAGCATCGTCCATGGATGAATACAGAGTTTATTTTCCTGAGTGAACCTCAGTTCTGGGTAAACCTTAATAAGGTAAAAGGTTTGAATGATGTGAATTTAAGCGTTGGTACGGAATTGGAGCTCTCTAATAACTTTGTAGGTAAAGGGTTTTATGCTATTCCTACTCTCGCAGCAAAATGGACTTTTTAATAACTAAAATTAATTATGATGCTTCAGAAACTATTTGGGTTCGACCCTTCAAAAAATAAGATAAAAACAGAAATACTGGCAGGTATAACAACCTTCCTTACTATGTCATACATATTGGCTGTAAATCCTAATATGTTTGCCCTATGTGGAATGCCTGCTGATTCTGTCTTCACTGCAACTGCCTTAGCGGCTATTATTGGTACCCTGGTTATGGCTTTTTGGGCTAAACTTCCCTTTGGCTTAGCACCGGGCATGGGTCTTAATGCTTTCTTCGTCTTCTCTGTCTGTTTAGGCATGGGTCATTCATGGCAATTTGCCTTAACGGCTATTCTGATTGAAGGCATTATTTTTGTGATACTGACTCTTACTAATCTTCGGGAGGCCATCGTAAATGCCATTCCTGTGACTTTGAAAAATGCCATAGGTGCCGGTATCGGGTTATTTATTGCATTCATCGGTTTACAAAATGCCGGATTGGTGGTAAACAATGATGCTACTTTAGTAGCGTTAGGCGATATTACGCAAGGCAGTGCCTTATTGGCTATCATAGGTATCATTATCACGGGTATATTGGTAATAAAAAATGTGCCCGGCGGTCTTTTGTTGGGTATTCTTATTACAACATTAGTTGGTATACCTATGGGACTGACCTCATATAATGGGGTAGTATCTATGCCTTCTTCTCTCGATCCTATCTTTATGAAATTCCAGTGGGGAGATGTTCTTTCAATGGATATGCTGGTGATAGTCTTTACCTTCCTGTTTGTCGATATGTTTGATACAATCGGAACACTTGTAGGAGTAGCGACAAAAGCAAATATGATGCAGCCTGATGGTAAGATTCCAAAAATAAAACAGGCATTCATGGCTGACGCTATTGCGACATTGGCAGGAGCCTGTATGGGAGCATCTACTACGACTACCTATGTGGAAAGTGCATCAGGTGTGGCTCAGGGTGGCCGTACCGGACTAACCGCTTTCTCTGTTGCCGTTTGCTTTGGTATTTCTCTGTTATTTTCTCCAATATTTCTGGCTATTCCGGCGGCAGCAACTGCTCCGGTTCTGATATTAGTAGGACTCTTTATGATGTCGCCTATTAAACTGATTGATTTCGACCGCTTCTCTGAGGCAATACCAGCATTTATCTGTGTTATAATGATGCCTCTGACTTACTCTATTTCAGACGGTATCTTATTGGGTATGATCAGTTATGTAATATTGAATATGCTTAGTGGCCGCTTCAAAAAGATTACCCCTGCTATGTATATACTGGCAATCCTGTTTATTTTGAAATATATCTATATCTAGTCGGTTGACAGTTTCATCAAAGAATGATCTATATAGAGAAAGAGTCTGTAAATCAAATGGTTTACAGACTCTTTTTATATATAAAGTAATTTAGGTTACTTCTTCAAAGCAGTAGCGATATCTGACGTATAAGCAATATATGCTTCCCCTAAATTCCCGCTTGATGCTTAAGAAAGGTATAAAAATAAGTAAGGCACCTACAGATAAATCCGTAAGTGCCTCACTAGAAGCGTGGTCCCACCTGGGCTTGAACCAGGGACCCCCTGATTATGAGTCAGATGCTCTAACCGACTGAGCTATAGGACCGGCTCGGGGTTGTTTCCCGATTGCGAGTGCAATATTAATACATATTTTTGATATGACAAAGTTTTAGAGAAAAATATTATAAAAAAATGTATCTTTGAGCAAAATTTATTTCAGCAATATTATGAAAGGGATAAAGAACGTGCTATTTGATATGGGAGGGGTGATTATGACCCTTAACAGAATGAACTGTATCAAGGCATTTCAGGAATTAGGATTTTCCGACATAGAAACTTATCTTGACGATTACTGTCAGAAAGGTCCGTTTTTAAAGGTTGAAGACGGCTCGATAGAGAAAGAAGAATTTTTCAACAGCATACGCGAACATATTCCAAATGCGTCTGACGATGAGATACGCGATGCTTTTATGCAGTTTATAGTCGATATTCCGGTTCACCGAATCGCGTTTATCAGAAAACTAAAAGAAAAAGGTTTCCGCACAATGCTTCTCAGCAACACCAACCCGGTGCTTTTCCCTGAGATCAGCAAGCGATATTTCACTCAGGAAGGACTTTCGGTAGAAGATTATTTCGACGGAATATTCCTTTCATACAAGATCAGAGCTGTTAAGCCAGATCATGATGCCTTCCGCCAGGTGATACGTCTTTCCGGTATCGATCCTGAAGAGACTCTTTTCATCGACGATTCGCAGAGAAATCTTGATTCGGCTTCATCATTCGGCTTTGAGACTTTCCTTAGCAGTGAAGATGATGATTTCTTTCATATTTTCGAAAAATAGGATATTCAAACATCCTGTTTCCACCATTTGTTATTTCATTAAATGCAGGTATTTCATTCCAATGATACTTTCCCGGAGGATAGCTGTGCGGCTTGCATAGGATTTTTCGACGGCGTTCATAAGGGGCATCGCTTTTTGCTTGATAATCTGAAACGGATTGCTGCGGAGAGAGGTCTTAAAAGTGCCGTAGTGACGTTTCGCACCCATCCGAGAGAAGTTATCGAACCTGATTTCAATATAAGACTCCTGTCTTCTTTCCGCGAGAAACTCGACCGTCTGGCATCACAGGGCATTGACTATTGTTTCGTGCTTGATTTCAATGAAGATGTCCGTTCCCTTACTTCTTCCGAGTTTATGGCTGATGTGCTTCTTGGTAAGTTTAAGACGAAATCTCTGCTTATCGGCTATGATCACCGTTTCGGCAGCGACAGAGGCAAGGGTTTTGATGATTATAAGAGTTTCGGCGATGAAATAGGCATTGAGGTTATCAATTCCGATTGCTATGCCCCGGAAGGGATGAATATAAGTTCCTCGTCTGTACGACGCGCTCTTATGAAAGGAGATATACGTAGTGCCAACGCAATGCTCGGTTCGGTATATAATATACGCGGCATGGTAGAGTCTGGCAACAGGATAGGCAATACTATAGGTTTCCCGACCGCCAATATCGTGCCGGGATGCTGTTC
>CAMTON010000144.1 GCA_947074105.1 uncultured Bacteroidales bacterium | reverse complement strand
CTGCCATATCATGAGTCTCTTCCATTCTGTTCTGAGTACGTGGCGACACGTGACTTAGTTTATCTTTCATGTTATAAGCATCGACAAACTGCTTCTGAAGGAAATCCCATGTATCAGTTTCGGGCTTAAGATTGAATGAGTGAGTAAGGAAGTTATCAGGAGCCGTATTTTCATCCATACGTCTTACAAGATAAGAAACAGCATTAAGGAAATGCTCATCTTTTACAACCGGCGCATAAAGAATCACATGATTGCCAAGAATTGACTGTGCTCTCCATACATGATCCGCCATACCTTCAAGCATTTCAAAACTCATATAATCAGTAGTTCCGAATTTTTTACTCAAAAGATAAGCATACGCTATTGTAAACAGATTATGAGAAGCGACTCCGATATAAAGAGCTTTCGCATTTTCAGGCTGTAATGCTCTTTCAAGAATATGAAGATAGTTGGCATCAACTTCTGTCTTCGTGCTTCTTATAGGATTAGCCCATCCGCGCAAAGAAGAAATCACGGTTTCCATTTCCAAGTTACATCCTTTTACAAGACGCATCTTGATTGGTGCTCCGCCTGCGGCAACACGTTCTTTTGCGAATTCAAGAAGTTCTGTCTGGAAATCATGAGCATCAGGAAGATATGCCTGCACAACTATACCTGCCGAATAATTTTTAAATTCAGGTTTACTCAATACAGTTTTAAACAGTCTCATTGTAAAATGAGAATCTTTATATTCTTCCATATCAAGATTGACAAATTTTGCTTTTTTATTGCCTTTTTCGTCAATATAAGGGAAATCGATAGCTTTCTGATAAAGAGCAGACATACGTTTTACCAGTTCCGGAAAACTCTCTTCATAGTTAAGAGCATGTGTCTGCGCGTAAATACCTGAAATCTTTACAGAAATATAATTGATATCCGGAGCTTCAAGTGCTTCAAGATAATGCTCATATCTGTGATCTGCCTCTCCGTTACCAAGAACGACTTCTCCTAGAAGATTTACATTCTGACCTATATTCTGTTTGAATCTGTCAGAAAGATGTTTTGTCAGTTTTGGTCTTGCTTCATTAAGAATAACCTTTGCCGTATCAGATCTTAATCTTTTCTTAATAATAGGTATTGCGATAAAATCAAAATGATGGCCGAAAGCCTGATACATTTTGAAAAGGAATGCATCACGTTTATTAAAAAATTCCGGTACTCCGTAATGATCAATCAAAGTTTTGATACGCGCAGCAAGCTTTTTATTATCTCTGATCTGAGAAGATTCGTCAAGCATCTTTACAAGAAATTTCTTATCCTGCGGACGCTGCACCATAACTGAATATTTATGTTGTTCTTTGCGCTCTTCTTCTGTAATTGTTTTTTCACAAGTGTTATATAGTTCCAGTACCCAATCCTGTACTTCTGCTATTGTAGGTTTATTTGTCATATTAATTAAATAAAATCATGTTACTTTTTAATTTTTGTAAATTCTCTGTTGTTTGTTAAGTACATGATTATGCGGTCGGACTGAACATAACCGCGCGATACCGGTGCAGGGTCTTTAGGATCTGCCCTGAAAAACGGTCAAATGGTTGTTTTCTGATCATACTGATGATATTATAATTGAGTAAATAATGATTTTTTATTTCACACAATTATATCATAGTAGGACTAAACATTACAGCACGAAATCTGTGAAGACCTTCAAGATGCTGCTTACTAAAATTATCAAATTTAAAACCCATAATCAAAATGCTATTAATTGTTTTCTATTGCAATCTTTTTGCTAATATATGAATATTATTTTAAATCAAATATCTATCAATAAAATAATTTTAGCGCCAAAACGATAATACAACCGCAACTCCCTCATTATTTGAGAAATAATTAATTTTAATAAATCAATTTCTAATATTTCTAAAATTAAATAATAATTCCTATAAATACAAAATGATTAGGCGAATATTATTACAAGAAATAACATTTTTCTATTTTTATACCATATTTATGCCGAAATGAGTATAAAATAGGATATAAAGTTATATTTTTGACACTGTTTTTTTAGATATTAAGAATTAAAGTAATTATGGAAAGTGCTAAAAAAGGGCATCCTAAGGGGCTCTATCTTTTGTTCGTCACGGAAATGTGGGAACGATTCAGTTATTATGGTATGAGAGGACTATTTGTCCTTTTTATGGTTAACGCATTATTTGCAGGTGAAGCAGATCCGAGAGGTATAGCTTCAAACATCTTCGGAAGTTATACCGGTCTTGTTTATCTTACTCCGCTTATGGGAGGATATATAGCCGATAAATATTGGGGTAACCGCCGTTCAATCTTCTGGGGAGGTGTATTGATGGCAATCGGGCAATTCTTTATGTTTGCCAGTGCTATATATTACAATACAGTTGAAATTGCACAGTATCTTATGTTCTGCGGCCTTGGACTTCTTATCCTTGGTAACGGATTCTTCAAACCGAATATCTCTACAATGGTAGGTGACCTTTACGAACCACAGGATAAACGTAAAGATGCAGCCTTTACGATATTCTACATGGGTATCAATGTAGGTGCGGCTATTGCTCCTCTTTGGTGTGGTTTTATCGGAGACACGGGAAATCCGGCAGACTTCAAATGGGGATTCCTTTCTGCAGGTATCGGTATGTTGATAAGTGTGACTATATTCCAGCTTCTTAAAAATAAATATCTTGTCACTCCTGATGGCAGACAGATCGGAACAGCTCCTAACTCATCAGTAAAGACAGAAGAGGATCTTAAAACTCCTGCTGAAACGATTGTAAGAGGTGAGACTCAGAAATCACGTTCTTTATTTGAGTATGCAGGATGGATAGCCGGGGAAATCTCTCTTGCCTCAATTCTGTATTTCATGGGAGGTCTTGACTTTATCGGATCTATGATCTTCTCTTTCTGTATCATTCTTCCTGCTTTCATCATTACAGACAGATCTCTGTCTGCACAGGAAAGAACAAGGATCTGGGTTATCTACATCATTGCATTCTTCGTAATCTTCTTCTGGTCGGCATTTGAGCAGGCAGGTGTGTCTCTGACATTCTTCGCAGACAAACAGACTGACAGAACATTACTAGGATGGGAAATGCCTACATCTTATTTCCAGTCTTTCAACGCAATATTTATCGTAGTACTTGCTCCGGTATTTGCTCTGCTTTGGGACTTCCTTGGAAAAAAGAACCTGGAACCGGCATCTCCTGTTAAGCAGTCTATGGGGCTTATGTTCCTTGCGCTAGGTTATCTTGTTATCGCTTTCGGTGTTAAAGATCTTAATCCGGAAACAAAAGTAAGCATTCTGTGGCTGACAGGTCTTTACCTTCTTCATACAATGGGTGAGCTTTGTTTATCTCCTATCGGACTATCTATGGTAAACAAACTTTCTCCTGTACGTTTCGCTTCTCTTCTAATGGGTGTATGGTTTATGTCAACAGCGGCGGCAAACAAGTTTGCCGGGACGCTTTCGACTTATTACCCTGAAAACGGAATTACAAAATCATTTATGGGAATTGAAATCGCCAATCTTTTCGACTTCTTTATGTTGTTCGTTGTAATGGCAGGTGTAGCTTCTGTGATCCTTTTCCTTTTGTCTTCTACACTTAAGAAGATGATGGCAGGCGTCGAATAATAAAGACTTTATATATTAAACTACAGCCGCTTAAAAGTTTTCAGAACTTTTAAGCGGCTGTTTTATTTAGGATAAAATTACTTAGTCTTAATCTATATTCTGTAGGAGTCTGTCCTGTATTTCTTTTGAAAAATTTAGTAAAAGATGTCTGGTCCGGGAAATTATAATGATTCTTCTCAGAAAAAAATTTACCGAATATGCAGCTAATATCCAATAAGACTTATTCTTAGTCAGTTCCACTATATCTTGGTCTTATGCTATTGGCATCTGCCTTTTCACACCAACTTCTTATCTCTACGAATATTTGTATATTATTATTAGCATATCCACTTGTAAAATAATAAGGAAGGCTGCTTTCTGATGGTAAAGTAGTAGTCCAGTAAAAAGCAGTTGCTTCTTCCTGATTAATTACACCGTTACTATTAAGTCTTCCCGCCATAGGAAAAAAGACAGAAGCATAAGTAGAGGCATTAAACACTACAAAGCCACAAAATGCTAAAGCCGAACCTGATTCAGTCTGATAGCCGTACTCTGATGCATTAGTAAGTGTTTGTCTGTCAAAATAACCGTCAGCACATAATCCGCCATAATAACTGCTATAGCCGGATACCGGAGGAGTCATCATGGTATTAAAATCATCATAAGAGGGAATTACATAACCTGCGGGACATATATTCTCTATGTCTGTTGTATCAGCAGAACCTGGATTCCAGTTTGAAGCAGCAGAAGTAGAATAAGGATACATTATCGTAGACATATTCCATTGTTTATATGCTCCTCCGACACTTGGGTAATATTCAAACTGATATGTTTCAGTCCCATCTACTTTTTCACTGCTAAGGTTAAATGCGGAAAATTTAAGAGATCCGTTGACAACATCACAAGCCTCACCCTGACGCAGATAAATAAGGTGATTCTTAGAAAGATTATCATATTTGATTAATACTACTGCATACCTGGGTTTCGAATCTGCAGATGTCAGTGTTGTATTTTCGCTAAGACCTATACGGAAACTTATATTACCGTCTCCACTCAATAAAGGTTTGTTTTCTGTTATTTGCGCGATAGGTTCATTTATTTCCTGTCCTTGGGCCGTACTGTAGTCTGATGGCAGATAATCCAGCATTATATCATCATAACTCCATTGATCATCAACACTAAGAACGAATGCTTCCCATTTTCCTGTTGCATCCATTCTTATAATTCGCTCTCCTGTTTCATCATGTCGCCAGAAAGCGTGAACAAAACCTCTTTCTATAATATCGACATCTATTGTCGCGGGATTATATCTTGCATTAAGATTATAAGTAACCTTATCACCGGCTTTCCATTCCTGACCCGCAAGACTTATTGTCTTTGTGGCTCCTGATTTTATTTCTACTATAAGTTCTGCTTCATCAGAAAGAGTCTGAGGCGGCATCATAATATAGCCGTTATATTTAATAACTGGCTGGGATGTATTAGTTAACGGAAGTTCATTTTCTGTTATTGCATAATTGTCTACACTGGAAGGATCATCAAGAACCCATGTAAATGATGTGTCTGTAAGATTAAAACTAACCTCCCCGGAAACCGATACATTAGTAATATTAATCGAATTTATGGTATCATACGATCCTTCAGCTGTAAAGCCTATCGCAGTCAGAGCATGTTTCATATTAAGTTCAACAGTCCCGGGATTATTGCTGTAATTAAGATCTGTTCGCGGTAGGGCCATCATAAGATCCGGTTGATAAGCACAATAAGAAGGTACTGTATATTTCATCTTCAGACCTCCTGTAGTGCTTACTATCTCCAGACCATAGTAATTACTTTCAGAGCTTGTGTCAATATAAGGAGAATATGCAAAAAAGGTAAGATTAGCATCAGAATAGCTAGGCCAGTAGTAAGTCTGAGACATAACCCATTTATTCGCAGAGGTTGAATAGCCTTCATTCGAAACGAGAAGATTACTAAAATAATCCGGTGTAGCATCCGATCCTTTATTTGCCCAATTGTCAGTTCCATTACCGGTATAATAACCAAAAACAGCTATACTCTCAAGACTGTCGGAGTTATTTATTGGCAATCCTTTTGTTACAAATCCATTGGGAACAAAACATATTTCATTTGTTATGCTTTGCCCGTTGTCTATATTGAAAAATGAATCATCATTACAAGAGATGAATAAAAGAAAAGAATACAGATATAAAAAAAAATGAAGTCTTTTCATACAAGCCAAATAGTAGATATCATTAAAATCTTAAGAATAGAGATAAAATCATACATAAAAGATCTTTAACATATGAATAAGCTCATTCTATTCGAAATCTTAAAAAGGAACAAGCTACTGAAATAATGGTTTAATTAATTAAATAAGTTATGTTTTCATTTAAAATTTTTATCAATTTGAGGAATATAAAAACCTATTTTAATCCTGATAATTAAGTTTTATTATCATCGTACACTTTTCATATTACAAGTGTACG
>CAMTON010000143.1 GCA_947074105.1 uncultured Bacteroidales bacterium | reverse complement strand
CGGTTAATATTATTTATATTATCAGTCACAAAATTCAACATATGTCCAAACGGATTAATTTCTAATTATTTATTTACAGTTAATAAATCAGATAAAAAAAATAATCCCTGTTATAAAATATTCATAACAGGGATTATTGTTTATGTAATAACAGTTATATTATTTCATACTTGCTTTAAGACCTTTGATTACGGCATTTGTGAAACCGTATGCCTCCATTTCATTAAGACCTTTGATAGTCACACCGCCGGGTGTCGTAACTTTATAAATCTCTTCATCCGGCATAGACCCGTTTTTCTCAAGAAGTTCGACAGCACCTTTTACAGTCTGTGTGATCATCTCTACTGCCTGATGCGGATAGAAGCCCATCTCAACGCCTCCGTCGGTAGCTGCTTTCACATATCTGAATGCATAAGCGATACCACATGAACATAGAGCGGTAGCTGCTCCCATAAGTCTTTCTTCAACGATAACAGATTTACCAAGTTCGTCAAAAATCTTCTTGATAAAGTCTGATTCAACTGTTGTAAGATTTTTTACAGAAAGAATCGACATACTTTCTCTTATCATTATCGCCGTATTCGGAATTACGCGTACAAGTTTCGCGTCTTCCGTTTTAATCATTTCCGAAATATCGGCAAATGAAACTCCCGCCGCTACCGAAAGGATAGTCTGCTTTGAAAAGTCAAGCACAGGAAGAATCTCGTCAAAAACTCTTCCGACAAGCCATGGCTTAACGGCTATGACAACAAAATCGGCATCTTTTACAATTTCAGCATTGCTTGTTGAAATTGTGATATCGGCAACTTCACTTTTAATCTCTTCCAGTTTCGGAACCGAAAGATCGGATATAGCGATATTTTCAGGTTTGAAGACCTCTCCTTTTGCTAATCCCAGGGCAATGGCACCTCCCATATTTCCCGCACCAATAATAGATATTCTCATCGTAGTTCTGGTTTAATTGTGTTAGTTTATATTTTATTGAGGATCACCTTTACCAGGCAATAGTGATCCTGAAGTCACTCGTAGGTGGCAGTGTATCAGTGTAAAAATCGCTGTAATACACCATAAATGTTATGTAACCGGGACGTATCTCATAACTGTATCTTTCAGACCACAGCACTTCGTTAGTCCCATCTGAAGTTCCGTTGTAAACTGTATATGGTAAAGGTTTCTGAACCTCTACGTTAGAATTTCCGATTCTCTCTGTAATAAAGATATTACCTGTGATCATCCCGTTTTCATATACGTAATTCGTAATATCGCCGACTCTGAATTCACAGTAATAATATGATCCGAAGTCATTAACATTACCCGACAGCTGCCAGTCCTTTTCATAAACTGTGAATGTCAGATTCCTTATATCGATATATCCGTCTTCACCCGGATATCCTCTGGGACCTTCACATCCTACAAATGCCATGATCCCGATCAAAAGAATAAGTATTCTTCTCATAGTCAACAAATTGAGTTTAGTAAGTAATTTTATATAAGTTTTACATTTACGATAATGGTAAAAAACAGGGAGACATAGTGCCTCCCTAATATATTAACAACTTTATTCGATTATTGTTATCCAGTTGAATTTATCAGCCTCATCTCCGTATTGTATAGCTCTAAGTTTATTGTAAAGAGCAGTGCAGACAGGACCCGGTTTTCCCTCTTCAGAAAATACATAAGATTTATTTTCGTCAAGATCGTCAATCTTTGATATAGGACTGATAACTGCGGCAGTACCGCACATGCCTACTTCGCTGAAAGTAAGCAGCTCTTCTACAGGCACTCTGCGCTGTTCTACCGTCATACCCATATCTTTGGCAAGGGTCATAAGACTCTTGTTTGTGATTGAAGGAAGAATTGACTCAGATTCCGGCGTTATGTATTCCTTTTCTCTTATTCCGAAGAAATTGGCAGGACCGCATTCATCGATATATTTCTTTTCTCTTGCATCAAGATAAAGAACCGCGGAATATCCTTTTGTATGAGCTTCTTCTCCCGCGATAAGACTTGCCGCATAGTTGCCTCCGACTTTATAGCGACCTGTTCCGAATGGAGCGGCACGGTCGTAATGACGAAGTATACATACCGGTGTAGCTTTAAAACCTTCCTTGAAGTAAGGACCCACAGGCATTACGAAAACAATGAATTCATATTCTTCTGCCGGTTTTACTCCGACCTGTGGTCCTGTACCGAAAAGTACCGGACGTATATATAATGAACATCCTGATTCATAAGGAGGAACAAGGTGTTCATTAAGTTTTACAACTTTTTTTACTGCTTCTTCAAATTTTTCAAGCGGAAGTTCGGCCATCATGATTCCGCGGCATGTAGAGATCAGTCGTTTACCGTTTTCATCCATTCTGAACACTCGTATCTTGCCGTCTTTTCCTCTGAAAGCTTTAAGTCCTTCAAATCCGGCCTGTCCATAGTGAAGCACGGTTGCTGCCATATGCATATTGACCTGTTCAGACTGTGAAATTTCAAGATCTCCCCACTTACCGTCTTTATAGATACAGCGTACATTATAATCAGCCTTCATATATCCGAATGAAAGATTTGACCAATCAATTTTACTCATAGCAATTATTCCTTAATATTATATAGTTTAAACTCCCGATATTATTCAATTTATTCCGGTCTTACAACGTCTTTGTATATTTTTTTTCACAAAGTCGGTGATTTACCATAAAATTGCTTCATTTCTCCATTATTTACCGACTAAAAAAGTCTTTTGAAAAAAGACGCTCACTTGCCATATTATCACTGTACAGTTACAATATTGCAACTGTACGGTTGTCATATTAACAGTGTACGGTTACAACAAATCCTGTCTTACAGGCTTGGTAAATAATTTCATTTAAAATTATGATATATTTTATTTATATTACAAACATTACTGACAAAATTAATGATTTTAGTTTCAATGTGTATTTTTATAACATTATTCATCTTTTTTATTCAAAATAATTTTCTTTGTCCTTCCGGATATTAATTGTTAACCTTTTTGCTTTCGGGTTATGCCGGTCACCTGAAAAGAGATAAAATGATTATACTGCTATCTGTTTTTCCTGTATTGCTGCCTGCAAAGGAGTTTTTATGATAACAGAAAAAAGATATTATGATCATCCTCTAAAATACTAATGGCAGAACAGGATTTTTAACCGATGACATATTATTTAAAATAGAGCGGCATTTTGCTTTAAATAGTTATAAACGATGATAAAAAAGTAACATATTGCTATTTTTAAGTTGTGTTATAACCTTTTATTATCAATTATTCATATTTTTGCACCCGTCTCACATTATATTATTTTTTAAAATATCCGGAATGTCAATAGCAAAAATTTTAAAAGAAAATAAATCAACAGCTTTCTCGTTTGAAATTTTACCTCCTCTTAAAGGAAACAGTATCAACAGCGTTTTTTCAACAATAGATAAACTCGCAGATTTTAATCCCTCATATATCAATATCACGACTCACCGTAATGAAATAGCATATCATGAGACAGAATCAGGAGTATTTCGTCAGGTTGTAGAGAGACGCCGTCCGGGTACAGTGGCTATAGCATCGGCAATTAATCATCGTTATGGTATACCTACCGTGCCTCATATTATCTGCAGCGGATATTCTAAGGAAGAAATAGAATATGAACTTATCGATCTTTCTTTTATGGGAATTACCGATCTTCTTGTGCTTCGCGGTGATAAGGCAAAACATGATCCGAGATTTATTCCTACAAAAGGAGGGCATCAGTATGCTATCGAACTTCAGGAACAGATAAACAGATTTAATTCAGGAGAGTTTCTCGACGGAACTACGATGAACATATCTACTCCTTTTTCTTATGGTACTGCAGGGTATCCGGAAAAGCATGACGAAGCGATGAATGCCGAAACTGATCTTTTCTATCTTAAACAGAAAGTTGACAACGGAGCCGAATACATAGTAACACAGATGTTTTTCGACAACAAGAAGTATTTCGAGTTTGTGGAAAAATGCCGTAATGCGGGTATTAATGTTCCGATCATTCCGGGACTGAAACCTCTTGCCGTGCTAAACCATATGAGCATGCTTCCAAAGACTTTTCATATTGATTTTCCTGATGATCTTGCTCAGGAACTTTTGAAATGCAAAACAAATGATGATACGCGCGCACTCGGCATCGAGTGGTGTATAGCCCAGGCAAAAGAACTTAAAGCTCATGGAGTGCCGAGCATACATTTCTATTCTATAAACGCGGTAAACAGCGTTATGGAGGTGGCAAAATCAGTTTATTAAATAAAATATTTCTTACAGAAACAGTCTATCGGCGAAAGTATTCAGACTGTTTCTTCAGATTATATCTTCTCTTCATTTTTTCAGAAGTGAGTTCACATGTTTCTTTTTAAACCTTTATACGATTTGATAATCTAAGTGAAGCATGTGTTTTAGGTTTTATTTTTTTGTATAGTTACTTTATAAATATTATTACTATGATAAATTTCAGATCAATATTTTGTTCCTTGGGGTTTATTGCGGCCGGACTTCTGGTGTCGTGCAATAATGCCCGGAATGAAGAGATTCCGGTAATCGACAATGAAGATGTGCCGGAACTGACAGAGAAAAAGAATATGTACCTGGATATCGAAATCGACTCTCTGAGCAGAGAGGTCTATTCATTTAAAAAAGGAGATAATCTGGGTTCGATACTTCGTAAATTCGATGTCAACGGAGATGTAATAGAAAAACTTCGTACAAAATCAAAAGATATATTTGATGTCACTAAGTTCAAAGCAGGGAATTCGTATTCCATACTTACAGACCTAAACACAGGATTCGCGCAATATATGGTCTATGAAAGAAGTAAACGTGACCATGTGATTTTTGATTTGAGAGATTCTCTTCATGTCTACAATTATGAAAAAGATGTTACTTTCAAACCTTCATATGCCGGAGCTCAGATAAATTCATCTTTATGGAATGCGATCAACCGTAACGGCTATAGTATAGAGTTGTCTGACCGACTTTCGGAAATATATGCATGGCAGATAGATTTCTTCGGAATAGCAAAAGGCGATAACTTCAAAGTCCTGTATGAAGAGTCGTTTATCGATGATTCGGTAAGAGTTGAAGTAACGGATATCAAAGGTGCCATTTTCCGTCATCATGATAAAGAATATTATGCCATACCTTTCGTTCAGGATTCTATTGTAGAATATTTTGATGAAAACGGAGATAACCTAAGAAAAGCCTTCCTTAAGGCTCCGCTTAAGTATTCAAGAATCAGTTCTACATTCTCACATGCAAGACGTCATCCTATTCTTAAGATTGTCCGCCCCCATCATGGTGTCGATTATGCTGCTCCTGTAGGTACTCCTGTCAGAACCATCGGTGATGGCGTGATTACTAAAAAGGCATTCCAGGCAGGCGGCGCAGGATATTATCTGAAAGTGAAACATAATGCAAATTATGAAACCACATACATGCATCTTTCTAAATTTGCAAACGGCATAAAAGAGGGAACGAGAGTTACTCAGGGTCAGGTGATAGGCTATGTAGGCAGCTCTGGCGGCAGTACAGGTCCTCATCTTGATTTCCGTGTTCATTTCCAGGGAAAACCTATCAATCCTTTAAAAATGGAATCTCCTAAAGCAGAACCTATTGCTGCTGAACTTAGAGATTCGTTCAATATAGTAAAAGACAGAGTAATAGAAGAGCTTAAGAAAATAGAGATCTGATATTAATTATCAGATATTATATAAAATCATCTTATTCCGATTTTTCAGATTATGAAAGTCAGGATAAGATGATTTTTGTTTTTACTATTAGTTAACTGATTATATTATCAAATCGGTAATTAACAGTATTTATATCGCGGTCAAAATCTTTTTTGTTTTAGTCAGTGTTATAGTTTAAAACATTTAAAACTGCAATGAAAAAGCTAATACCGTCATTTCTGATTGCCACGGCAATGTTGTCTCAGTCATTTGATATAAGTGCGCAGAAAAAGAAATTCAATATTTCTATTGAAACACCTGATGATGTTGATATTGTAGTGTTACAGAACGGAAAACCTTTAACACCCAATACTCCGAAAGTTCCGGAATATGTTATAAAGGAGGGAGATAATAAATTTATTATGAGTATCGGGGGATATCTTAAGCCTATTGTGGGATGGGATATAGGTAATACGTTATCGGATATTCTCTTTATTCCGGCACAGATTCCTGTTCCGGCCGAAAGAGGAAGGAAGACAGATTTTTTCTCAAATCCGCTTCATTCAGCTCTTGATTTTCAGTTTATAGCACTTCCCGGACAGAGAGAT
>CAMTON010000142.1 GCA_947074105.1 uncultured Bacteroidales bacterium | reverse complement strand
AAAACAGCCCAACTGTCTATATTGCCGTCTGCAATAAGCTGTTCGTCATCAGTATACACCGAAACTCTCATCTCATCCGGATTTACCATAACATATAAATCGGACAAAGTGAGCTGATCATTTTCACTTATTTTCGAAATAGCATCTTCAAAGATCTGTTGTATTTCATTCTTTTCCGAACCGTTTAATATTTCACCCATAGATATATGTTTTTTATTTCTTCAAATATAAATAATAAAAATGATTACAATACAGGTTTTATAAAAATAAAAAAGAGGTTAATCCTTATATAGGATATAACCTCTTTTTCGAATATTATGTTTTTATTACTCTTAATTATTTGAGTCGTAATAAATAACGTCTCTCAGATCGCTGTCATCATTACCTCCTGTAGAGACATTATTGCTTTCTGCCTCTGGCTCGACAGTCTCTTCCGGTTTGGTTTCTTTTGGCTCATGAGCTTTTCTTGCTTCTTCATCTGCAAGAATTTCTTCTGAACGTGAAATCCAAGGTCTCTTACCAAATATGGTTATTAGGTCTTCATTGAAGATCACCTCTTTTTCTATCAGTATTTTTGTAAGAGAAGAGTGTCCTTCCGCATATTGTTTAAGAATATTTTTGGCACGCTCATATTCCTGTGTTATAAGAGCCGAAACCTCAGCATCAATAATCTTAGCAGTATCATCACTGTATGGTTTTGAGAAACCATATTCCTGGCCTGAAGAATCATAATAACAGATATTAGGCAATTTATCACTCATACCGTAGTAAACCACCATAGCATAAGCCTGTTTTGTTACACGTTCAAGGTCATTGGCCGCACCGCTAGATATCTTACCTAAGAATACTTCCTCAGCTGCTCTACCACCCAATGTAGCGCAAAGATCATCAAGCATCTGTTCTTTTGTTGTGATCTGTCTTTCTTCAGGAAGGTACCAAGCTGCACCAAGTGCTTTACCACGTGGTACAATAGTTACTTTTACAAGTGGAGATGCATGTTCAAGAAACCAACTTACTGTAGCATGGCCTGCTTCATGTATTGCTATAGATCGCTTTTCTTCAACCGTAGTAATTTTTGATTTTTTCTCAAGGCCTCCCACAATTCGGTCAACAGCATCCATGAAATCCTGTTTCTGAACCGCAGTTTTGCCGTTTCTGGCAGCTATAAGAGCGGCTTCATTACATACATTTGCAATATCTGCACCCGAAAATCCCGGTGTCTGTCTTGCAAGAAGATCTATATCTATCGTCTCATCCATTTTTACGGGATGAAGATGCACTCTGAATATTTCTTTTCTGTCATTAAGATCCGGAAGTTCAACATATATCTGTCTGTCAAAACGTCCTGCTCTTAAAAGAGCTTTATCAAGAATATCTGCACGGTTTGTCGCTGCTAGAATTATCACACCACTATTAGAACCGAAACCGTCCATTTCTGTCAGAAGCTGATTCAGCGTATTTTCTCGCTCATCATTAGAACCCATATTAGGATTTTTTCCTCTGGCACGTCCTACTGCATCAATCTCATCAATGAAAACGATACAAGGAGATTTTTCTTTAGCCTGTTTGAACAGGTCTCTTACTCTAGATGCTCCTACTCCGACAAACATTTCAACGAAGTCAGAACCGGAAAGAGAGAAAAAAGGCACGTTAGCCTCACCGGCTACAGCTTTGGCAAGCAAAGTCTTACCAGTTCCCGGAGGGCCTACAAGTAACGCTCCTTTCGGAATTTTACCTCCAAGTTCCGTATATTTAGAAGGATTTTTAAGAAATTCAACGATTTCCTGAATCTCCTGTTTCGCTTCAGAAAGTCCTGCAACATCCTTAAAAGTAACATTAACTGCATTGTCTTTGTCAAAAAGCTGAGCTTTTGATTTTCCAACATTAAATACGCCGGCTCCTCCTCCGCCGCCTCCCGACATTCTTCTCATCAGGAATATCCAGAAAACTACAAGAAGAAGGAACGGAGCAAGTGTTATTAGAAGATCTGTAAAGTTATTGTCTTTATCATATTTGATATCGGCATTAAACCCATATTCCTTTTTCCATTCACCGGCAAGATCCTGAAATTTGTCAGCCGAAGGAATCGTAACAATTACTACAGGTTGTCTTCCCAGCTTTTCTTTGGAAGTATTGAATACCTTCTGTGCCATACTATCCGTCAGGTATGCTTCGATCGAATGATTCTTAGTCTGAACCATCACTTTTTCAACACCACCTTCCTTGACAATCTCCTCGAATTGAGTCAGACTTATCTCTCGGCTCATAGGATTATCATTAAGCCAATATAATCCTATAAGCATAATCGCTATAATGGAATACATCCAGTACAGATTAAACTTAAAGAATTTTGGCTTCTTTCCGCCTCCGGGCATTTTTCCTAAGGGATTATTATTATTCTCCATATATTATTATCATTATTATACAGCATAGACAAAAATCGTACCAATTTTCTGTCCTCAAATTATTTTTAATCTAAATTTTCAATCTGCGTCAGTTTTGCATCTGCCCACAACTGTTCAAGTTTATAAAAATCTCTTGTTTCCGGAAGAAAGACGTGAACAAGAATTTCACCGTAATCTACAACTATCCATTGTGAATTGGTAAAGCCGTCATACGCAAAAGGTTTTGTCTGCATATTTTCTTTCATATATGAAATCACAGATTCTCCTATGGTATTGACCTGAGTTGTGGAATTCCCTTCACAAATAACAAAATATTTAAATGCAGCGCCTTCCAGTTCACTCATATCAACTACAACAATATTCTTCGCTTTTTTCTCTTGTAATCCTTTTACAATAGCTTCTATCAGTTTTTTATCTTCAACCATTATTAATACATCATTTTTTTAGAAACACAAATATACTTTGTTTCTCCTATAAAAAAATGTAACTATATGATTATTTCTTAATAGTTAAAACGTAATTTATCAATTTATTATCTTTTAATTATAATTTACTGCCTACATACGCGGTTTTACTTTAAAATGAATAAGTAGCCAGTTAGTGGGGTATGCAATGAAAAGCCCGACAACCATCGCTAACTGCATCATAAAACCGAAAAAAATAACATTAGAATATATAGAAAAAGGATATAAATCACGTACTGCAAAAAACATGAACAGATACATTCCGAACTGCCATGAAGTAAGGGAAAAGAAATCCACTTTCAACGCTCTCCATATTCCTTTTCCGAAAGGAATACCAGTCATCTGATGAATGGCTGCATACTGAAACATTATTCCGAAAAGCAATGCTATTATGTAGTCAAAACCCCATTGTACATACATCGTCCACCACAGAACATCCTGGCGAATGAAATAACCTATTGTTTCTCCGACTATATCTGCTAGTGTACAGCCGGCCCCGCAATGAAGTGCAGAAAGTAAAACAGAAGCTGCCATAGAATGTTTTGTCATCGGCATAGACATTTTCATGCTTCCTGTAGACATATCCATATCTGAATCTGCCGATTTCATATCCGACATAGGCATATCCATAGATTTGCCTTCCTCTTTCATTTCCGGCATATCCATTTTCATCTTCTTGCCAGAATTTTGCATTCCCGTCATATGCATGTCCATAGATTTGCCTTCCCCTTTCATTTCCGGCATATCCCGCATAGGCATATCCATTTTCATATTTCCATCATCTTTATTTCCGATGCGCGGTTTTGCACGGCCAATCTTAATGTAGAAAGGAAGAGCTATAAAAGAAGCCCACAACCCTGTAAGAACCCATACAGGCCCCATTATCTTCATAGGTTGCGGATTATGTGCAAGGTCTAAAAGTATAAATACTGCAGAATAGATTCCTCCAAGTAGCCAGATTGTAGATACAATATATATTATCATGTAATAATCCTTTTTTACTATAACATAGATTTTTATTCTATGTTTAAAAATTCCGGAGCTAAAAAAGAGCTCCGAAACCTTATTAAAGGATTATTATAAATTGATTATATTCCTTTGTTTAAAATATTCTTTATATGGTTGTGAACATGAACAGAAGTACTGTCTACGGGACTTACCCTTACCGATTGATTGATATTTTTATATTTAGCCTTTGTAATTCGGAATTTGAATTTATCCATATTTCCGGAAATATCAACACCGGCTTTAAAAGGTAGAGGTGATTCAAGAAGCGAAACATGATATTTAAAAGTCATGTCAATATTATGTTTTCCTCCCACTGCTGCAAGATATCTGTCCATTCCTATTAGAAAAGGATGTACTTCGATCATTCCGTTTTTAACAACAAGATCAACAGCTACGCTATCAATGATATTCTTCTCTTTATTCTTAAATCTCAACATTTTTGAGATCTCTGAGAATGTTTCACCATCCATCAATACAAGAGAGTCGCCTTTTACTTTTGTTGCTGCTTCAAGAGTCGGTATCTTAACATCCATATTTTCATCAAATTCTGTTTTTGCCGCAATTCTGAAGTTTACAACTCCATCAAGCGAACGAAGCATCGGGACAAGCGTATCAAGAGCCGGCATAAGTTCTACAAGTTTTCCGACTCTGATATCTTTCATATCCAGATCAAACCCCGCAAATGCTGTTTTTTCATCTTCAGCCTTATATACAAGAGAAGTCGACATATCAGCAGCAAAAGTATGCATGGATAGATTGCTGAGTTCTATTGCCTGATTCTTAATGAAAAGATCCCCATGAATATTCTGAATATCCATATTTCCGAATTTCACATTCTTTATGTCAGTAGAAAGACGGAAATCGATTTTATCAGGAACGACAAAAATCCCCATAGGAGCAATAGTATCATTATCTGCGATAGGTGCCGTAATTTCATCAATATTCTGTGCCGTAACAATAGCTTTTTCACCTTCCGGCTGAAGAGCGTTGATTATTTCATTACAGTCGATATAATCGGAAGATATCGTAAGATCTCCATGCAATGTCCCCTTATTGAAAAATACATCATACAGATTTGAAAGTTTTCCTGTCATACGCAGGTCTGAGTTTCCAATATTTACGCCAGCCTTATGAAGTTCTATCTTATCGTCTTCAAGGGTAAGACGGGAAGAAGGAAGAGATATAATAAGAGGGAACTGTGCTGTAAACATCTTTAGTGATTCAAAACCTATTACACCGTTGCTTATCCAGTGACGATCATTAATCTTCGATTGAAGCGAAGAAAGTGAGAATCCGGCATTTTTAAGAGAAACGATATCACTTTCCGTTCCTGCTTTTAAGGCTTCAAAATGAAGTTCTGATTTTACAAAAGGTCTTTTCTTATCATATACCGAAGGAAGAAGTTCCACTTTAGCCGTTGTTCTGCCTGAGTTAAAATAAGTTGAATCTTTCAGCATTATATCAAGAGATCCGAGTCTGAAAGATGATGTAATACTTGCCATCATCGTTGTATCTTTCAGAGGAGAAGTTACAAAGGTGATTGCTGCACTGTCGGCACTCGCTGAACCGAAAAGTCTTGAAGAAAGACGTAGTCCGTCAAAACCTGCCGTTGCGTTAAGTAACTCACGACTGTAATTCTCATTTTTCACTTTATTATTAGCCCCAAATTCAAACCCTGCAGTTTTAACATCAAGCAGGAACGTATCTTTCGGAGAATCTATCTTAACATTTTCCATAGAAAGGAAACCGTTAAGGTTGATTTTCCCGTAATCCTGTGCAACAATATCCTCGACACGGAAAATACCCCTCAGATTAGTTTTGATACGTCCTTCAAGAGTCACACCTTCTTCAACAGGGAAGGTTGATACAAGTTCTGTAAAGTTGATATCCGCCATTATATTTCCGTTCACTTTAGGTGATGTTATTAGATCGGTAACTTTGACTGAAGCATCTATTTTTGAAGATGCTCCTTCAAATACAAATCTTTCAAGTGTGACGAAAGAGTTCTTTTTATTCATGAAGTCAAGACAAGTCTCTGCCTTAAGGTCAAGACGGTCGATGGAATAAGGCATACCTTCATAGCTTATTTTACCGTCGTTTATAAATGCAGTTGCATTAACTATGGGAAGTATATCCTTACCGTAAGCACCTGTCACCGAACCTTTTATTGCGAAATAACCTTCAGCTTTAGCATTGGCAGCCTCCTGTACTATTGATACAGGCACCATATCTACAAGTGTCTTAAGCGAAGGTATCTCCATGCCGAAATCAAGATTCACATTCAGTACATTATTGATAGTATCGCCTTTAAGATTTCCCCGGAAACCGACTTTCATATTATTGACTTCAAATACCGATTTTTCTATATCAAGTTTATGATTAGGAAAATCTGCTCTGACTTTCATATCTGTAGAAAAAGCCAGTTTACGGACAAGAAGTTTTCCTTCCTGCCAGAAAAGGAAGTTTGCAGCTTTCAGCTGAAGATCCACCTCGCATACTGTCTTTGAAAAATCTCCGCTCAATGATGTCTCGAAATTTCTCAAATCGGTAAATATTTCT
>CAMTON010000141.1 GCA_947074105.1 uncultured Bacteroidales bacterium | reverse complement strand
GTGGAAAATATGTTTTTGGGAGAGATTGCATATTAAATATTACATATTTATTATTCTTGTCGGGTAATGTTTTTAGCAACTTAATAATTATAATTTCTTAATCTTGATGAAATTAATCGCAGAATATGAGAACGAAGTAAGACTAAATGTAAAACTCGGTAAACATTTGGGGTTTGTTATTGGTTATTTAAATAAATTATATTATCAATATGATAAAAATTAAAATGTATATTAATTGTAATTAGTAGATCTCAAAAAGTAATATTATATATCCGCAAGAACATAATTCAGAACCAATGAGAAACATGAGATTATAAATAACCTCTAAACTTAATTAATCCGGTTATTGATAAATTTTGAATAATAAATAATAAATTATTATAGATTTATGGACAAGAAAAAGAAATGGCTTGTAATACTGATATTCGGTAGTGTAGCTCTTGCTTTAATCTTTCAGCTGATAAAGTTTATAATTGCTTACAGAAGTAATCTTCATTATGAAGTAAATGAGCCGTTGATAATAACGGAGATAAACGGATTGCAGCTTTTACAATATTATTATACCTATTTCCTGCATGAATGGTTTATGGGTTATCCTTGGATGGTCAGGATCTCTAATATGATAATACTGTTATCAATACTTTTCATTATAATACTTGTGATAAATCTGCTTCAGCACTTCTATTATAAAAAGCGACTAAATCGAAAATATAATCAGCTTCAAGACAAATATTTCAAAAAAATAGAGGATATATGTCTTTCTTCTGAAAATATAACTTCTGATGAGATAAAAAAAATACTTTCCTATGAAATACCTGCGAAAACTAATAATATAGAATATAAAGCATGGATACTTTTTCTTATTAACCTTAAATATTCTATCTCTGCCTCTGAATCATATTCTTCCGAAAACTTTAACCAGACTCTTAAAGCTATAAACTTTAACTCAATTGTTGAGAACAGATTTGAATCTACAGATTCATCGATGGACAAATATTATCTGCTACAGATTATAATGTTGCTCAATGTGAAGCTTAATGACAGTATGCTTCTGCGCTTCAAGACGGAAAGGAACAGGTCACTGAGAAAACTGACACATATTTACAGTATGATATTTAATCCGGAGGATCCTTATATGAGTCTTTCCCATAAGGATGCTGATTTCAATCTTACGAAATGGGATAAGATTGAGCTTCATCACTACCTGACGGAAATAAAGAAAGCAGGCCATGTGATGCCCTCTTTTACCGGAATTCTGCAAAATGTGAAAGATACAGATCTGGAACCTTTTTTTATTCAGGAGATAGCGTATCTCGGAACTGATGATGAGATGAGATATCTGTTCTCTTATTTTAATTCGGGTGAGGAAGAGTGCAGGATCGCTTCTTTCAAAAGTATGGCAATTCGCCGGTTTTCTGAAGCTGAACAACCTCTTGTCAGATGCTATGATAATCAGATAGAGGAACTTAAGAGAATAATAATAAAAACTCTATATACCATCAATACCGGAAAATCGCTTATATTTTTCAGAGAGGCATATATTAATGCCGCTTCGGAAAATACACAGAGAATAATTTTGAGGTGTATGTTTCTTTACAGTGAAGAAGGACGCAGGATGTTTGAAGATATTAAATCGGGTGCCGCAAAAGATAAATTATATCTATTCGAGCATGTGAGAGATCCTATAATAAATATGAATATGGATGTTGATCTTTAATTAAAAGGAAATTATAATAAACATAGTCATTCACCATTCAAACAATCAATTAAATGAAAGATGCCGTATTTTATTTTTATGGATATGTGATTTTTTTCTATTCTCTTGGTTTAATTTCATTCTATGTCTTTCACTTGATTCTGAGCAGATTGGGTATTTATAAAAACAAAAATTCGCTTGATATGAATTATGCGAAACATATCATAGAGGATAATGATTATACTCCTGGCGTTTCGATAGTTGCTCCGGCATATAATGAAGAGAAATATATAATAGATAATGTCAATTCTCTTCTTTCTCAGTAATATCCTAAATTTGAAGTTGTGATTGTCAATGACGGAAGTAAAGATAAGACTCTTGAAAAGCTTATTGAGAATTTCGATCTTATTCAGGTTCCATATAATTATATAGAAAAAATTCATACGCAACCGTTCCGAAGACTTTTTAAGTCAATGAATCCCGAATATTCAAAACTGGTAGTGGTAGATAAGGAAAACGGCGGAACAAAAGCTGATGCAGTTAATGCCGGACTTAATGTCGCTTCATATCCTTATTTCATAAATACTGATGTTGATTGCATACTGAGTAAAAAAGCCATACTTCATTGTGTGATTCCGTTTATCAATGACAAAGACGTAATAGCAGTCTCAGGTATAATGTCTGTAGCAAATGGGTGTCATATTGATCATTGTGAAATTACGGAACCTTATCCTCCGAAATTTTCGCTTCCTTTATTTCAGACAGTGGAGTATATGCGTTCATTTCTTGTTGGTAAGATGGGGTGGTCGTCAATCAATGCAATGCATAATGTCTCCGGAGGATACGGAATGTTTAAAACGCAGACATGTATTGATGTAGGAGGTTATGGATATGATTCATTCGCTGAAGATATGGATATGCTGTGGAGGCTTGTGACCTATAGCTGCGATTTCGAAAAAAAATATAAAGTGATACAGATTCCTCAGACATGCTGCTGGACTGAAGTTCCATCGAATTTAAAGATACTTTACCGTCAGCGTACAAGATGGGGACGTGGTCTTATACAGACATTCGTAAATCATCGTCGACTATTTTTTAATAAGAAATACCGACAGCTTGGTCTTCTTACTATACCTTATATGTTCTTCTTCGAGCTTCTTGCTCCTATAATCGAGTTTATAGGTCTGATAGTGCTTCTTTATCTTGCTTTTACGGGTGGTGTCAACTGGTATACCGCTTGGATAATATTCGGGGCAGTATTTGTTTTTAATTTTCTGGTATCTATAACAATCATATTATATGATTGGCTTGTGGGTCCTTCATATCGAAAATTGGGCTCATATTTTAAACTTGTTCTTGCAGCTATACTTGAGCCTTTTATTTATCATCCTCTTATAGTTGTATTTTCTCTTATAGGTTATGGCAATTACCTGTTTAGAAAAGAGGCAAAATGGGGGGAAATGAGCAGAGAAGGTATTTCTAATAAAATGAATGACGCTAATGGAAAAGAAACGATTAAAAATTACGGCATTTAGATTTATAATCATGCTGTTTATGATTTACGCGCCTTTTTTATGTCCTGATGTTCAGGGGAAAGAAAATGATAAGAAAGAAAACAGAAAAGATAAGATAAACACGCCTGCATATTATGAAACTCATGTAAGAGATCTGTTTAATGAAGAAAACTGGGAAGAGGGCTTTCAACTTCTTGAAAAAGGACTGAAACTTTTTCCTAATGTTTCGGGGCTTAATGAACTGGCAGGAAAATATTATTATCATTTAAAAGATTATGATGCCGCAAGATATTATCTTATATTGTCTGTCAGGGATAATTATGAAAATGTCAGAGCAAAGCAGATGCTTGTTAATGTAGAGGATGAAACAGAAAATTATTCTTCGGCTATATGTTATGTCAATGAACTTCTTGAAGTTAATCCTTACAGCCGAGGTCTATGGCGTCGGAAGATAGAACTTTATGCAAGGCAGGGAAATAATATTGAATCGGATAGGCTCTTACGGAGATTACTACAGATATATCCTAATGATTCTATTCTGAAAAATGATCTGAATTACAATCTCGAAACAGATTATATTGACAAAAAAAGAGCTGGAAAAAAAGAAGAAGCAATAAAATCACTGAAAGAGCTTATTCTTTTATCTGACAGTAAAGAAGAGTATTATATGGATCTTGCTAATCTGCTTTTACAGCAGGGTGATCCGAATGATGCCATTATGATTCTTTCTTCAGGATTGTCATATCTTCCCGGCAATATCTCTCTTATAATGAAAAAAGCGGAAACAATGGCTTTTCTTAACCAATATCCCGAGTCGCTTTCACTTCTTAAAGAAAATATGAAATATGACCATACCGGGAAATTGCGTCCTCTTTATTATTCCATTGAACTTGAAGCAGCCGAATATTACAGAAGCCTTGAGGCGTATAATATATACAGCAAAATATATAGTTCGACCCGAAATGCTGAAGCTCTTGATTATCTTATAAGCACCTCTATCACCAGGGGGTATAATGAAGAGGCTCTGGAATATATTTCTGATGCAATAAAAAGATATGGTCGCAAGCCTTCTTTGCTTTATAAGGAATATATAGTGAATAAGCGTCTTGGGAATACCGGGAAAGCTAACGGATTGCTTATCGAGCTATATATAGCAGATCCTGCAAATACCGATGTTGCAACGGAACTGTCGCTTTTAAGGCTTAATCAGGCTTCGGTACTTATGAATGAAGAATTTTATGCAGAGGCTTTGCCATATCTGAAATTTGCAGCTGATAACGGAGTTGAGACTGATATAGCAGAATCAGCTTGGAATAAAATATTCACCTGTTATTTTCATCTGCGTCAATATGACAAAGCTCTTTCTTCTCTGGATTCACTAAAAAAAATAATGCCTGATTATCCTATGTATATTCAGCAGAAAGCTGCAGTATATAACAGTGACGGACAAACCGTGAAAGCTCTCTCTTTACTGCAAAAAGCTATAGAATATGAGGAATCGTCGGAAGTGCGTATCTCATATATTCTGGCCTATGAGGACATAGCGATACCTTTTATTAAACAACTTATAGAATCAGGTTCTTTGAATACCGCTTTCGATAATTCGGTAAAATTACTTAATATAAATCCGTCATCTCCGGAAGGTCTGATATATGCGATAAACACTTCAGGAATGTTGAATAAGACTGATGAATACAGATATTATATTTTCGCAGCATGCAGATATTATCCTTACGATACACAATTTCTTGTAAAGTATGCCGGTTTATATCAGCGGGATAAAGAATATTCAGAGGCATTACATTTATTAAGACCTCAGCTTGATTCTCTTCCTGCTAACACTATGCTTGTGGGGGCTTTCTCTGAAAACAGTGAATTATATGCTTATGAGCTGCTTAAGGAAAAGGAAAGGATTCAATCTATGTCGGTAATAGACTCTGCGTTAATATATGATGCACATAATCCTTCACTTCTATATGCAAAAGGACAGATATACGAAGCAATGAAAAGGTATGATTCTGCTTATTATTATCAGAGAGAATACGTGCCGGCTCTTCTGGAAAAAAGAGAATTTGTAAGACATATAAGCGGATTGATATCACGGACATTTAAAAATGAAATAAGTCTTGAATACCTGAGAGGAGATTTTCTGCAGGAAAGCAATAATGAGGAAGGAGCAGTTACGACTGTTGCGACAGCATCTTATATGAGGAAGGGATTAAAAAATAATTATATAGGGAGGATAAATTATTCCGGAAGAAACGGAAGTGCCTTTCATAACAGCTCGGAAGCAGAACCGGGAGGAATAGGAATACAGCTTCAGGGAGAATGGGAACATATCTTTAATGATAAATGGATGACAATGTTGAATGCAGCATGGGGATCCCGTTATTTTCCTTCTGTCGTGTTAAACGGAAAACTGGAATATAACTTCAAAAATGACTGGAGTGGTAATATCCGATTAGGATATAGGAGAGTGAGATTATATAACAGACTTTTCACATGGAACGAAGATGTATATGATGAAGCAAACGACAGAAAGGGAATGTGGCTTGCCGATGGTTGGAAAAGATATGACAAAGACCTTTTTAATGTCGGAATCGGAGCATCAAAAATAATAGACTCATTCATCTTGAGCGGAAAAACAGATGTTTTTCTTTTATCGTCTAAAGTATATGTTAATGGTTTGTTGCAGGGGAAATATTATCCATGGTCTGATGGTTGTTCATATATAACAGCTTTAGCGGGAATAGGTACCGCTCCCGAAGCAACTGTCATAGACAATGCTATGCCTAATTCGTTTGAAAAGATAACAGCAAACGTTGGTCTTGGTGGTATGTATATGGTTACTCCGAATCTCTTGCTTGGACTTACCGGAACATGGTATACATTTTATAATCAGAATAATTTCCGCAGCGGAAACAGTGAGACGGTATATCGAGATTATACAGAAACAAAATATAAAAATCTATACAATATTCATGCACAAGTATATATACGTTTCTGAAATAACTTTAAGCAGAATTTTACTTATTGCTTTTATTATGCTCTTCAACGCTTGTGACGGAAAAGCAACTATAGCTATGTCTGTTTCCGAAAAAGAAAATGCGGATTTTGAATATAGAGCTGTCTATTCTCCTTCTAATTCCGATAGAGATATTATATCTGAAGTCAAATCACATAATATTGATTATGATTGGGGAATATGGGGCCATAACCTGCATAAGGTATTGGGAAAAAATCCTGATAAAAGAGTTTTTGCAGTTGTTAACGGAGAGATTGA
>CAMTON010000140.1 GCA_947074105.1 uncultured Bacteroidales bacterium | reverse complement strand
CCTGCTCCGGTTCTGCTTTTACTGTTTATTTCACTCTTGCTTTATAGTAAAGGAAATTATCTTTAATTCTTTTAAATCAGAAGTATCATTTAGATCTTAACATAGCTATAGATACTCTGTAGATCTGATCAACCGGGAACCATAATGATTCGTTCGGACTGAATTTAAAAAACATAATGCTTCTTTTAAAGATAGAGAAAGCAGTATTCGTTTTTCTCAATACCGGATTACGGTTAACATTGTATCCTTTTCTGTAAGTCCCGAAATTTCCGCCTGCCATAATATCTCTGTAAAGAAATTCTCCCAGTTCCTTATTCTCATTATAATTAAAAGGAAGATCCTCTTTATTTATTCCGAGATAATGAACTGCAACATAACCGAACATATTGGCTGCATCATATATCGAACATAATTTAAGCAGATTTGTAACTTCATCTTTATCCAGTATATCTTTATGAGCTTTCATAAAAACAGTCCAGTCACACACCTGCCGTAAACCGACTCCGAAAGTTACAAGATGATCAAATGCATGCTTTAGAATATAAACGGCATTTATCAGAGGAGGAAGAATCGTTACAGACTCTCCGTTTATATCACAGAGTTCTGAATCTCCGCTGCAAACCAGAGAAGTAATCTTTTTTTCCAGTTTTCTTTTTCTGAAAGGATTATGAAGATTCATTATATCCTTATGTATCTCAAAATCCGTATTAAGATATGAGAAAGTCACATGTTTGACATTAAACTTAGGATTAGTCCCTGTCTTACCGCAAAGGTAATCATAGATAATGTCATATTGTTTTCTGTCTTTTACGACAATATCCACATCTCCACTCTGGCGTCTGAGCTTATTCGGATAAAGAGTAGCAAGACTCTGACCTTTTATAAGAATATAATCCACACCCAGTTGTCGCATTTCTTCCGTAAAAACCTTTATGGAATTATTCATCTGCTCATTGGAATGAGCGATTTTTTCGACATTCATATACCAGGTCAGAACAATCATTCTTGATGGTTGAAGATTCTTAGGAAGTTTCATCACTCCGTCGAAGATCACACCTATCAGGGCCTGACTGCGGGCCATATTATATACGGACTGCCACTCTGCATCAATCATATTCTCAAACTCTGAAAAGTCGGGCATATGATCCCACAAAGAAGCTCTGAGTAAAATAAAAAGTCTTTTTTCAGTTTTGTCCGTCATAGTATCTAGAATTTTGAATCAAATTTATTCTGCCAGTCCCTGCTCAAGAAGCTGAGCGATAAATTCTCCGGCATCTTTTGAAGCAGTATCAGCATCAATATCATATTCTGCAAGAATAAGTTCTGTCAGCATTTCAGCATCAAAAGAATCTTTTTCAACAACCGCTTTCCAAAGATAAGCAGCCACCTCATTAAGATTCATAACTTTTGAGAAGTTTATATTTTCAAGGCCATGAGCTACGATAACGTATTCATTACCTACTTCACATAATCTGAAACCTGATTTTATCTTTGTCATAACTTTTGCTGTTTAAAATTCAGTTTTTTCAATAAATATTTTTCTTCTGTCGCGACATTATAAATAAATAACAGAATCCTGCGGCAAAAATGCAGATTATTCCATACGGAAGCATAAAAGCTCCATAAAGGAGATGAAAGATCGGTTTCCTTACCCGCTCTTATCTTTTTTTGCACTACCGCCATTACATCTTCCACACCACACTCTTCAGTAGTTCCAATATTTCCGTCACCGCGAAGTATAAGCGTGTCACCGTCGCGTCTAAGCACTCTGTGAAGTATATACTGTCTACCGTCAATATGAGCCAGAACAATGGTTCCTTTTTCGATTATTTGAGTAGATATTTTCCTGAGCATCACCTCATCTTTATCCTGATTAAGGAAAGGGAGCATGCTTCTGCCCCTTACCCTTATCCTGACATCCTTACCCTCTTTGAGAAATTCGGATACGGGAGCAAAAAATGTATTGTTATCTATTTTCTTTGTCTGCATAATGATTTATCAGCACTCAGCGGAAGCCGCAATAGTATCCGCCTTTATATTTTCTCTGATCTCCTCAATAGTATCAAGTATTGTTTTCGACATTATAGCCGCCTCTCTGTCCGGAAGACATTCAAGACTCCAGCTTCTGCCATACATACATACTTTTGAAATTGTATTACAGATATTCTCGTGCACACGCT
The DNA here is from genome assembly GCA_947074105.1 of uncultured Bacteroidales bacterium. Classification (GTDB taxonomy): domain Bacteria; phylum Bacteroidota; class Bacteroidia; order Bacteroidales; family JAUNSR01; genus JAUNSR01. The sequence continues at coordinate 4,343 of CAMTON010000140.1, read as the reverse complement.
TATCCCACACCATATTACTTGTGGAAGGAAGAATCGAGGCAAAAGACTTGCTCAAAGAAAGTTTTGTAAGTTTGTTTTCATTAGCCTGTGAAAGTCTAACAAAGCCTGCAATCTCATAATGCTTGTTTATATAACAAGGTGTCTTTCCGCTCCACGGCGAACCGTAAACATTAAGAATTCCGCTGTCATCGATTCTGACAACAGGATTATCATCATTAAGCAAATGAGTATCCTTTATATTTTCAAGCCAAAGACGTGAATGAGTACTTTTTCCTGTTCCGCTTTTACCCTGAAATACCATCGCTTTATCATTGTAAACCACTACAGATGCGTGAATTAACAATGTATTATGCGGTACTGAAGCAAAACAGTAACCGAACATAATGAAAAATGACAGACAATTAAGCGTTCTGTCATTTATTTCCTTAATATCGGAATTAATAACTTTCCACTCTTTATCAGCCCTGATGATATAACTCTCGATCTCAGTTATAAAAAATCTCACACAATAATGACTTTCGGTCATATATATATCGCATCTCGTTCCTTCCCAGTCGAAACTATATATCTTTTCGCCTTTAATATCCAGTGTTAAACCGGTAAAAAAATCGAAAAGATGAACTGTTCTTTTTGGGAACTCATTAACGTAAAAAGGGAGAAAAGATGCAAACGAAGATTTTATTTTCTCACTATTCTGAGAATGAATAGTAAGTCCGAGACCCGCTATTACATAGCGTAATTGCTCCATAGTGTCTATTTTGGTTTATATTTTTTCAGACCGCTAAATTACGCAAATAAACCTCTCTCTCAAAGAAGTCCAAACCAAAAATGTCTTAATGCAGTCTAAAAGACGCAACAAGACATTTTTATTAATAGAAATCGAAGTATTGACTCAACAATACTTATATAATCTTAACTAATTTGTTCTAATTATATCTTATATACAGTATTTTAGCTAAAAAGCACTGTCTTATTCTTATAGGTAAGAATCTTTCTTTCTATATGTTTTGACACTGCTCTTGAAAGAACGATTTTCTCCAGATCCTTGCCTTTATTCACAAGATCCTGCACTGTGTCACGATGAGTCACTCTCACCACATCCTGTTCGATAATCGGTCCCGCATCAAGCTCTGTCGTCACATAATGACTTGTTGCCCCGATAATCTTAACGCCTCTTTCAAAAGCCGCATGATAAGGTTTTGCACCTACAAAAGCAGGAAGGAAAGAATGATGGATATTTATTATCTTATTAGGATAAGCATTTATCATATCAGGAGATATCACCTGCATATAACGGGCCAGAACGATGAAGTTAACATTATATTCTCTCAATAATTCCATTTCAAGAGCCTCCTGTTCCGCTTTGTTTTCCTTATTTATCGGAAATACATAATAAGGAATTCCGAATCTTTCTGCTGCAGGTTTCAGATCAGGGTGATTACTTATGATAAGAGGAATTTCAACATCCCATTCTCCGGCAGTATAACGAGCCAGCATATCATAAAGACAATGCGACATCTTAGATACAAAAATTGCCATTCTTGGCTTCTGATCAGAGAAATAAAGTCTGAAATTCATATCATATTTCTGTGCATAAAGAGTATGGAAATATTCTTCTATTTTCTCTGCAGGAATAAAGAAATCCTTAAGCTCCCACTCCACTCTCATGAAGAAGATATTTTCAACATGATCAACATACTGATCCAGATATACGATATTACCTTTATTTATCGTGATGAAGTTTGTTACTTCGGAAATGATTCCCGGTCTGTCAGGACAATGCAATAGCAACTTTGCAGTACTCATATATTAACATATTTAGAGGTTCGATTAATAAGGATAACAAGATATCCGTTTAACGAAAGATTCTGTAATCCGTTTTCCGCAAAATTATAATTTAATATCATTTTTAAGTGTAATCACTACTTATATTTTAAATAAAAACACTTATTATTTTTTACAGAATGGTACAAAATGCCTCATTTATGTGATATTTTCCCATAAACGGATCTAAGGAATATTTTTTATGTTAAACGTAATTATTCTTAGGACTTACGGTATTTTCTGTTATTTTACTCATAAACATACTATTTATCAGCAAAATGAGTACTCTTTTAACCATTAAATCCAAAGATTGTGATAATAAAATTTTTAAATTTGTTTTTCATTGCAATATATTTTTGTTAACACAGACAATCTTTTTATGAAAAACATTTTACTTTCTATTTTATGCACTTTATTTTTTTTTAATGCATTCGGTCAGACACAGCTCACCAACCTGCCGAGCGTCTATGTAAAGACTGAAAACAATCAACCTGTAATATACAAGGATATTCAGATCAACGGACTTCTTTCTGTGATAAGCAGCAATGAAGCAGATGAGCTTGTTGAAGACTCAATGACTATCAAAGGTCGCGGAAACTCCACATGGGGCATGGCAAAGAAACCTTACCGTATTAAATTCAATAAAAAACGTAATTTCCTTGATATGCCGGCAAAAGCGAAGAAGTGGGTATTTCTTGCCAATCATGCCGATAAATCACTTATGCGTAATGCTATCGCACTTGAAATAGGAAGTATGCTTGAATTCGAGTTCACACCTCGTTTCAGATTTGTGGATTTTTATCTCAACAACAGCTATAAAGGCAACTATCTTATTACAGACCAGGTAGAAGTTTACAAAAACAGGGTACCGGTTGAAGAGATGGATCCGTCTATAGTTTCAATGCCTGATCTTGCAGGAGGTTACCTTATTGAAATCGACGGTTTCGCGGCAAGTGAAATAAAATGGTTCACTACTGGTCAGGGACTTAAAGTAACCGTAAAATATCCTGATGATGATGAAATAAACGATGCTCAGTTTAACTATATAAGAAACTTCACTCAGGAGTTCGAAGACAAACTGTTTTGTGCCGATTTTACTGATCCTGAAATCGGATATCGCTCTATGGTTGATGAAAAATCACTTATCGACTGGTATATCGCAAGTGAACTTACAGCAAATCCTGATTGCTTCTGGAGCACTTATCTTTACAAGAAGAGAGACGAAGACAAATTCTATTTCGGCCCTATGTGGGATTATGATATAGCTTTCAACAACGACAACCGTGTGTACGATACTACAAAAAAACTGATGAAAGATGTAGGTTTCAACCCACGTAACTGGATCACTCAGTTTCTTAAAGATCCATGGTTTATTAAAAGCGTAGATACGAGATGGAGCGAACTTGTAGAAGGAGGAATAAGAGAAAAAATACAGACTTTTATCGATGAGACTGAAGATCTTCTTTCAGAATCCCAGGAGAAAAATTATAAAACGTGGAAAGTTCTGAATCAGAGAGTTTACAACGAACCTCTTCTTTTCTCAACTTACGGAGAATATATCGATTACCTTCGTACCTATGTTGACAACAGAATCGATTTCCTTAATCAGGCATTTGCAGATCTGTCATCTTCTTTACCAAGCCAGCCTTTCGAACCTGGTAATTTCCTTTATATGGTTGTCAACAATAACTCAAACAACTCTCTTGATGTTGAGGAAAACTCTATGACGCTTCACATGTGGAATCCGCTTGACGATGCAGAGACTCAAAACTGGATCGTTATGGAAGCTGACAACAAGCAATATCAGTTTATCAACAAAAAATATAATCTTGCTATGGCTGAAAACGGCTTCGGCAATCCTATTAAACTTGTTGCCCCTAACTCATCAGATAAGACTCAGTTATGGAAAATTCAGGAAGTGGCGACAGGTGATATGTACGGTATCATAAACGTTAACAGTGGATATTCAGTCAATAACTCAGGAGGTTCGTTCCTTAACGGAACTCAGGCAATCGTTTATACCGAACGTGTGACACAGAGTAAGAATCAGCAATGGTATATACAGAAAGTAAAAGCGATCTCTACTTCTATAAACGGAGTTGTACAGCTTGAACACAAACTTGCATATATACATAAGTCAGGAATCCTTAACATCGTTCTTGACTCTGTCAATAAAGCAAAAGTCTCTGTCTTCGCTGTTTCAGGAAAAATGGTTTATGAACAACAGCTTAGCGACTTTGAGACATCAGTCGATCTTAACCATTTAGGAAAAGGAATATATATTATCAAACTTGATTCCCCTGACGGAACACGTGTTGTCAAGATTATGAAATAAAATACAGCGGTTCATTATAATATATTTACAGGCGATTATTATTCACTGAAATTGAATAATAATCGCCTGTTTATTTTAATCTATTACCAGGCTTCACATTCCTTATCCATATAATCTGATCGGCCTCTAAGCCAGTTACGCAGATCATTTATTTGTGAGGAGTAATTTCTTGTCTGACTCCATT
>CAMTON010000139.1 GCA_947074105.1 uncultured Bacteroidales bacterium | reverse complement strand
AGTCGGCATCTACATCAGGTGTTTCTTCCGGACCGTCACCATCGATACGGTAGTTTGACATATTCTTAAGACCGGCGATAGAGTTATATCTTTCGATATCACCTTTAATCATAATCTCCTTACCTAAGTTCGCAGGATTTGACTGAAGTCCAAGAATAGATCTGTAGTTATATGTTACCTGGATGCTTACACAGTTTTTGTAATCAGTTTCATCCGGTGTCATAGCAATATAAAGGTTAAGGTCGCTAAGATATGATGGCTGTTCACCAAGATAATCTCCCGCAACAACACCGTCAGTATCGTTACTTAATCTGTAACCTACGATATAACCTTTTGCCCATACGCCTGTAGCATTGTCATTCTGAGCATATTTTCTAAGAATTTCATCTACAGTGAAAGGCGTTTCAAGAGTACCCAACCCTACATAAGAATCTTCATTCGGGTCTACAACCGGAACGTCAAGGAGATTGTCGTTTTCAACGCTGTCACAAGAAGTAACAGACATCAAAGAAGCTCCGGCAATCAGAAATCCTAATAAGCATTTGTAATTTCTCATAATAAATTATAGTTTTTGATATATTATTTTTTCTTTCGGTTTAGTTTGTTTTTACGATATCGCTGTGTCTCTGAATAAGAAGCTGTATGTTACCGCTGCCTGTTGGTTTATCCTTATACCATGACACGATTGCTATGATATCATTTGTTCCGGCAGGAAGAGATTTGTTAGTAAACTTCGAATAGAAAGAAGTCGAGATATTTGTCTTATTACCGTCTTTATCAATTACAACTCTCGAAACAGGAACATTAAGTGTATTTTCTTCCGAGAAAGGAATCTCATCACCGTCCATATCATCGATAAGCTTGTAATAGTTCTGCTCAAAATAGCTTATAGATGTACATGCCGCATCTTCATAATAAGCTCCGAATCTTACATCTCTGATCTTTACAAGACGGCTGTAATAATATTCTTTATTCGCAAGGATATCTGCAATAGTCGCAACTTCAGGCTGAGCAAGAAGAGTATCCGGCATGCCTATAGCATGGATATGATCTTTTGCGATATAATAAGGAAGACGTCCTACTTCATATCTGTTTCTGTCGCGGTTGAATGTCTGATAACCTACTGCCGGGAAGTTTGCGTATTCCCCTATATGCAGACCTGAAGTATTAATTACCACGCGTTGTCCCTGAGGCCATACAGCAGAAAGACCTGACGCATCGACAGAGATATCAAGACCTGTGCTGTCTTTCTCATCGCGGATAACGATTTTCTTATATGTGTTTCCGTCAACATCTGTCGAAACGACAACACCTCTGATTATAGCGGAATCACCGGCAGGTATCTCACTTACGTTAAACATCTTAGCATAAGTCGCGTTATGAGAATTATCCGTAAGCTGATATTTTGAGTTGTTGATATATTTATCTTTTAACTCTTTACATGTAAAAGTTGCTTTTGTAGTGTCAGAAAGAGTTATATGATTTGAATTTGGCTCAACGGCATCAAACTTGTCTTCATATTTACATGAAGACAAAGTAAGAACGAAACCGACTGAAGCCAGTATTATTTTATTTAAACTTTTCATAGAAAATTCTTGTATTAACCTGATTTTGAATCTTTAAACTGAAATTCTTAGAATCTATATCCTAAGTTTACGAAGAAATTGAATCCCTGAGCATAATAATACTTGTTAGGGAATTTTCCAAGACCGTTAACATCAATATCTTTTGATGAGTTAAGAGGGATACGAGCCTGCTGGTATCCACCGGTGATCATCTTAGTATTATTAAGGATGTTATTCGCAGTCAGATTGATATTAAGCGACTGTGCTCTGTTGTTAAAGTAAAGTATCTTACCTACAGAAGCATCTACAAGAATACCTGAAGGCAGTTTTTCCTGCTGCTGAAGAGCAACAACCTGATTAACAAGTACACTGGCAGGAATATCGGAAGAAACTGTACCTTTTGCGATTTTCTGAAGCACCGCGTTATATTTATCATAAGCAGTATCAGTAATACGGTTAGGATTGAAATCAAGATAATTTCTGTCATAGTAAGAACCTTTGATCTCTGCGAACCAGCTTTTAGGACCAGAGAAGTTAAGGGCAAGACTAGCAGCAAGCTGTGGTCCGTTATTAGTATAAAGACCTTTTGTTCTTACCACATCTGCAAGAGAATTGATATTCTCAGCACCTACTTCGTGCTCAAGAGATCCGTTTTCAGAACTGATAATACTTATCGCGTTGCTTGTGTACATATATTCACCATATGTTCCGGCTGCGGTAAGAGAGAACATACTTGTAAGTCTGATTCTCGCGGCAGCTTCAACACCACGGTAACGTTTTTCAATTCCCGTAAGAGTCTGATTGATGAAAGTCTGATAAGTATCGTCATAATATCCGTTAGTTTCCGAACAATCTTTGAAATTTGTCTGGAAAGCAGAGATACGACCGCGTATTCTGCGATAGTTGAACTCATAGTTTACATCATAAGAAAGGATCTGCTCAGCCTTAAGATTTGAGATCTGACGGTCCATGATTCTCTGAGAAACATAAGAGTTGTTTGCAAGAGGAGCACGGCTTTCAGCAAGAACATTCGCAGTGATTTTGTTTCTTCCGTCAAACTTATAATTAAGACCAAGTTTGAAAGACGGAGTAAGGAAATAAGTTTCCTTTCCTTTTCCGTAAGACTGGAAAGTAGAAGGCTTCATATTCGTAAACAATTCCTGGAAGAACTGAGAACGACCGTTATTCATAAGACCTTCACGCTGGAAAGAGTAATATGTTGCTTTTGCAGCATAGAAAAGTCCGAAATGCTTCCAGTCCCATTCGTTCTGAGCATAAACAGAACCTTTTTTGATATGCATATTATAATTGTAACCGAACTTATCACCTACTCCGATTACACGGTTAGGATTGTTGATATCATTCTGAATGATATAATCGTTGTCCGGGAAATCTCTTTCAGAGAACTGGTCGATGTCGATCCATTGATTTGCTCCAAGAAGATCCTTCATTGTCTTATAGTGCATACCTTTAGTATATTTCCCTTCAAGACCTCCGGTTACTTTAAGACGGTTGAACTTTCCTGAATAAACCACATTAAGGTTGGTTTCAAAAAGATTGTTATGTCTTTCTTCCACGATATATTTTGCAGTTCCGTCAGGATTAACCTCATTATTTCTGTAATTGGCCATATAAAGCTGATCCCAGTCAATCTGAGATTTCGTAGGGTCGTTTGCCCATGAATCAGCCATTTGGTTGTAAAGATCAAGATCTGTTCCCGTCAGATATTCCTGTGTTCCGATAAAAGAAGGCATATTACGGTAATAGTCAGGACGAGGATCCGGTGCATTATAGAAACCAAGAGCTGTAGAGCTGTAACGGTTATAATGAGAACCAAGACCTACATTAAGTTTCTGATTGTCCGATATTTTCCATTCGTAAGAAATAACTACCGTAGGATCATAACTGCTTACTACGCGTGAGTTTCTTTTCTTTCCATCCTGGTAACCCCAGTAAGGATTATAATAGATATCTCCATGAAGGTCAACAGCTTCCTGAGTGACAGCAGCATTCTGACCTCTCTGTCCCGGAGCTCCGAAAGTAATAAGAGAGATGCTGTGTTTGTTATTGAAGATTTTCTCTGCACCAAGATAATATCCGAAAGAGTTGTAGAATGTTCCGTCCCATGCTCCCTCTTCAGACCAGCGGTAGATAAGACCTCCGTTGAAAGCCCATCCGCTCGGAAGAAGACCGGATGCTACGCTGACCATACCTCTAAGAACATAAGAACGGTTGGTTGCAGCGATAGTCGCCTGTGTTCCTTTTGCAAAACCACTTGCTTTTGATATGATATTTGTCGTTCCGCCGATATCCCCGAAACCGAAGCCTGAAGCATCATTGAATTTTACGACATCTTTATTTCTGAAAAGAGAGTTCATACCTCCAAGAGTAGAGAAGTTAAAACGCCCTCTTTCTCCGTCATTGAACGCTACACCATTGATGTAAGTTGAAGAATACTCCTGATTGTAACCTCTAAGAGAATAACGCATCGGGCTGAAGTTAAAACTTGCAGCTCTCAGAAATATGTCATCAGAAGAGTTGGTAAGATTTCCGATTGTCTGATTTGATCCGTCTTCATCATTGATCTGCGACTCGTCAACATAGATATCAGTTGATTCTATTCCATCAATCTGAGGCGACATCTTTATCGTCCCCATATTTACCATCTGCCCCGGAGTCTCCTGTAAACTGAAAACCGCGTCATTGTAGGCCGGATGAATAAAATCTAAAATTACTTTTCCAAGACCTTCAGCATTGATCTCGAAATTTCCGTCTTTGTCAGTTCTTACATAATTGTTCTGATCTCTGACAAGAACGTGCACATTAGGTAAAGGCTTTCCATTTGTCATGTCTATGACGTTCCCTTTAAATCCGGATATCTGCCCGATAGCCGAAATTGACAGAAACATCAATAGAAATAAGCATAAATTCTGTTTCATGAAGAATAATTAATTATTTAAATCTCTCATGTGCAAAAATAGGTATAAATATTCATAGTAATCTTTAACAGGCTGATATAGAACTATAAATTATAGCTATTTTACACATTATTACTTTTATAAAGTTTTATTCCCATTATTTCATAATAATGGGGGCACAAAGAAACACTTTTTATCTGAAAATAAAGAAGTTAAACATAATATTTTTTACATAAGAATGTTATATTTAACACAATTGTAACATGTGTTATACCAGCGTTAATTTTACCTCTGTATTAAAATGTAAATACTTAATAAGTTTTAAATAAAAATGAATAATTAATTACAACAGCCAATTAAAAAAACGTTATTCACATAAAATATATTTATAAAACAACTCTCTTTGTTAAGCTATTAATGATGCTTTTAACATTAGAATAACTCTTTTCCTTATAGCAGAAAAAAGAGCAAAAAAAAGCCGGAGTTTACGGTCTGTCATGACGACATTTCGTAAACTCCGGCTTTAATTATTATAATCTGTATTTTAGTCAAGCTCCACTACCGTAACACCTGCTCCGCCAAACTGTACATGTTCATCACGGAATGTTTTCACACCGTTTACAGTGGCAAGATACTGTCGTATCATCTGACGAAGAACTCCCGTTCCCGTACCGTGAAGGATTCTTACCTGTGAAGCACCGACAAGAATAGCATCATCTATAAAGTATGTCACAGCCTGAATGGCATCGTCGGCACGATAGCCGCGAAGATCGATTTCCTGCTTGAAGTTAAGCTTTCTCTCTCTCATCTCGTCAGTAGTGGTTGAAGATATATAAGTTGCGCCCTTAAGGCCCTCTTTCTTAATCTTACTGTTACTCATTTTCTCGAGCTTATCAGTCTTGACATTTGTCTTAAGCATACCGAAAGCCACGATAGCATTCTTTCCGTTCACTTCTAGAACCTCTCCAATAGTATTCTGTCCTTTTATCCTCACGTTATTACCCACTTCGATAACATCATGCTGATATGTATTCTGCTCTTTCTTCTGCTCCTTAGGCTTATTCTTCTTACGTTCCTGACGTTGCTGAAGCTGTTTCATCTTACGGCTTACAAGTTCGTCAGAATCTTCGGCCGTCTTAATATCATCAGAAAGAGCAGAGAGAGATTTTCTCAACTCCTTAGTTTTCTCTTTTTCCGCCTGAGCCTCACGAATCTCCTTAATCGTAAGTTCGATCTGAGCATTGGCCTTGGCAATAAGAGCGGCAGCCTCTTCCTTCGCTTTCTGAATTATCTCCTTGCGCTGTTTATCAAGTTCAGTCAGACGCTCCTCGTATTTCGAGCTGTTGTCTTCAAGACGCTTCTCCTGCTGACGTATATTCTGTCGTTTATTCTCCCAGTAACGCTTATCTCTTACGATATCCTGGAGATATTTATCCATATCTATATAATCGGAACCAACAATCTCAGAAGCAGCGGAAATCACCTCCTCGGGAAGACCGATCTTTCTTGCAATCTCAATGGCAAACGAACTTCCGGGATTACCGATTGAAAGCTTAAACAGCGGACGCATATTATGTCGGTCATAAAGCATTGCACCGTTTACTATTCCGTCGGTATCTTCTGCAAAAGTCTTCAGATTCTGATAATGGGTAGTTATCACTCCGTAAGCACCGTTATTATTGAAACGCTCAAGAAGTGCCTGCGAAATAGCTCCCCCGATCTGAGGCTCGGTACCTCCTCCGAACTCATCGATAAGAAGAAGTGTCTTCTTATTACACTGACGGACGAAATACTTCATATTTGTCAGATGCGATGAATAAGTAGAAAGATCATTTTCTATCGACTGTTCATCACCGATATCGATAAATATATTATCGAATACCCCGCATCTGGAGTTTTCATAAATAGGAATCAGCATTCCGCACTGCAGCATATACTGCAAAAGCCCCATGCTCTTCAGACATACCGATTTACCACCGGCATTAGGTCCGGAAATAAGAACAATACGGTTTTCTCCGTCAAGATCAATATCAAGAGGCACGATCTCCTTGCCATGAGGTTTATG